>JAGQVR010000002.1 GCA_020437875.1 Flavobacteriales bacterium | reverse complement strand
TCCGGGGTGGCCTTCAACATCGACAGCCCAAAGCAGCTCGGCGATGTCCTGTTCGAGACCCTCAAGCTCGGTGGCGACAAGGTGAAGAAGACGGCGAAGACCGGGCAGTACCAGACCAGCGAGGATATCCTGCAATCCATGAGCAGCGCGCATCCGGTGATCCCGCTGATCCTGGACTACCGCAGCCTCCGCAAGTTGAAGGGCACCTATGTGGACACGCTGCCCGAAGCAGCCGATCCAAGGACGCACCGGGTGCACACCAGTTACCTGCAGACGGTGGCCGCTACGGGTCGTCTCGCCAGCAACGACCCCAATCTCCAGAACATCCCGATCCGCACCGAGAAGGGAAGGGAGATCCGCAAGGCCTTCGTACCCCGGAACGAGCATTATCAGCTGCTCAGCGCCGACTACTCACAGATCGAGCTGCGCATCATCGCACATATGAGCGGCGATGCGAACATGCAGGAGGCGTTCCGGCATGGGCTTGATATCCATGCGGCCACGGCGGCAAAGGTCTTCAGCGTTGACATCACCGAGGTCTCACGCGAACAGCGGAGCAGGGCAAAGGCGGTGAACTTCGGCATCGCCTATGGCCAGGGTGCTTTCGGCCTGAGCCAGACCCTCGGCATCCCACGCGCCGAGGCCAAGCAGATCATCGATGACTATTTCGCCCAGTTCCCGGGAGTCCGGAATTACATGGACGAGACCATCGGCTTCTGCCGCACCAATGGGTACATCAAGACCCTCATGGGCCGCCGCCGCTACCTCCCGGACATCACGAGCGGGAACAACACCGTGCGCGCCCAGGCCGAACGCATCGCCATCAATGCCCCCATGCAGGGCACGGCCGCGGACATCATCAAGGTGGCGATGGTCAACGTGCATGGTGATCTCCGCCGGAATGGCATGCGCAGCAAGCTGTTGCTGCAGGTGCATGACGAACTCGTGTTCGATGCCCACAACGAGGAACTGGATGAGTTGAAGGGTCTCGTGCGTGATCGCATGCAGGGCGCGATGGAACTGGCGGTGCCGTTGGTTGTTGACATGGGCGTGGGGAAAAACTGGCTGGAGGCGCACTGATCACCCCACCCGCTATCGGGACCTTTACAGCCGACTCTCCATCAACCCATGAGCGTGATGCGCAAGTACCTATGGCCGGCCACTATCGTGGTGGCCGCTTCCCTTGCTGGCTGTGGCAGCGAACCTGCCGCGCAGGACCAGTTGACCGTTGACGCGGCGACGGACAGCACCAAGGAGGAACGGATGGCCAAGACGAAGAAGATCTTCTACAACATCCCGTCACCGATGGAGACGGCGGCACTGTTGAAGAAGGCCGGTGCCCAGTACAACAGCAAGATCCTCAACGACGTGAAGAACGTCGACAAGTACACGGCTGCCAGCCAGCAGGCGCTGAACCTGGGCGTGTACGGTGCGGACCTGAGCTATGCCAGTGTCTTCAACCATACGCAGGAGAGCATGTTCTACACCTCCTGCTCGCGCAAGCTGGCCGACCGCCTCGGTGTGACGAACGCGTTCAACGACAGCACCCTGGAGCTTATGCAGTCCAAGATGAACGACCGGGATGCCCTGCTGGACATCATCAGTACGACCTATTGGGATGTGGATGCCTACCTGAAGGAGAACGGCCGCGATAACATCAGCGCCCTGATGATCGCCGGTGGCTGGGTGGAAGGCCTCTACGTCGCCACCCAGGTGACCACCACGAACGACTCCCCGGACCTTCGACGTCGCATCGCGGAGCAGAAACACTCGCTCGATGACCTGGTGGCGCTCGTTGGTTCGTACGGCGTCGAGGACGCGAGGCTTGACGGGGTGAAAGGCGACCTGGCCGCCCTGCAGGAATTGTTCAAGGAGATCAAGACACCGGAACCGGGCGCCACGACCACCGAGGAGAACGGTGTCACGGTCATCGGTGGCAACGAACCGCCGGCCACCCTCACCGATGCCCAGCTCACGGCCATCCGTGACAAGGCCGCCTCCATCCGCAATTCCTACATCAACTGATCCGTAACATGCGACCCCAAAGCCTGTTCGTTCGTTCGGCCCTGCTGGTATGCGCTGTTGCAGGAGGCCTCACCGTCTCGGCCCAATGCCGGAGCTTCGCCAAGAACAAGTGCGTTCCCGAGCTCGCACCGTACAAGTTCAATGAGACCTTCAACGCCGCCCAGCTCGCCCCCGGTGAGGAGGCCGAGGTGAACCTCACCTTCTACAGCGGTCAGGAATACCGTGTGATGGTGTGCACCCACCCGATCCTCGGGGAGGTGAACTGGAAGCTCGTGGACGAGAACAACAAGATCGTGTTCGAGAGCCTTGCGGATGAACCCAAGAAGTTCTTCGACCTGAAGGCCAGCAGCACCGTTCCGATGAAGGTGGTGGTATGGGTCCCCAACAAGGGTTCCTCTTCCATGGTCCATGTGGGCTGCGTAGCCATCATGGTGGGCTTCAAGGAATGATCCCCGGCGCATTCCGAACGAGCGAGCCCCGGGAAGTCCCGGGGCTCGCTCGTTCAAGACGATGGTGGCCGGTCTATTCCTTCACCACCTGAACGGTGCGGATGCCCGTGGAGCTGGTCACGCGCACCAGGTAGATCCCGCTGGCGCGGTCGTCCACCGGGATCGCGATGCGCTGGTCTCCCCCGCTCAGGATGCCATCATGGAAGGTCGAAAGCACCCGGCCGGTCACGTCCAATAGGTCGAGCCGCACGCGATCGGCCGATCCCATCCGTAGCCACAGGTCAGCGTTCGATGTGGTCGGATTCGGCACGACCACGGTATTGGAGGTCCCATCACCCAGCTCCACCAGTCCAACACTTACCGGCGTTCCGTTCAAGTTGATATCGTCAAGGTAGAGGTTGTTCCCACCATCGCTGAAGAAGTCGAAGCGGATCCGCATGTTGCTCACCTGGAAGCTGTTGTTGATCGTCAGGATCTCCTTGTAGCCCCATTGGGCCGGACCGTTCGGAATGAAGTTCCCGGTGACGATACCTCCGGTGTTCAGGTCGCTGGTGCCGAAGAGCTGCCCACGCAGACTCCAGGTGGTACCGCAATCGCTGCTCACGAAGATCCGCAGCTGGTCCGCGCTCATGATGGTCCGGCGGGCATAGGCATAGCGGAAGCTCAGGATGATATCGGACACCTCGCTCATGTCGTAGGTCGAGGTCACCAGCTGGTCCAGGCGGCCGGTCATGCTCGTGTTGTTGAGGATCCGAACGCTCTTCGTTCCGGTGTAGGCCGCCGTGTTCGTGATCGTGTATCCGTTGTCCCCATCGGTGTTCACCACGGTCCATCCAAGGTCCGCTGGCTGCGAAGCGGATTCGAAGCTCTCGGTGAGCGGTGGTGCCTGGCCGGGGTTGGCCAGCACGGTGATCACGTTCTGCTCCGTGGTGGAGACCAGACTGGCACCATCCGTGGCGGTCAAGGTCACCGCATAGGTGCCGCCGCTGGGATAGTGGACCACCACCGACGCGGCGTCGCTGGTGGCCGGCTCACCTCCCGGAAAGGTCCAGGTGCGCGAGCTGACATTGTGGTAGCTCTCGTCCGTGTATACCACTGAGCTGCCAGCGCAGATCTCGCGTCGGTTGACCGAGAACCTTGCCGCGCACAACGTCGCATTCCCATTCACCCCTGAGTTGATCAAGGTGCTCGTCTGCCACAACTGGTTCCGCTGGGCGGTGTTCGAGTTCAGTGCGGCGATCATGCGCGTCTTCTGCCCCTCGGTGAACATCTTGGAGCAGTACGAGTACTCCATGTAGTTCTCCACATTGTCCAGGGTGGACCCGCAACTGGCCCCGCTCAAGGTGCAACTCGTCCAACCACGGGTGTTCGGCGTGTCCGATACCCCGTCATCCATGCCACAATTGGAATCCACGCCCGGTTCATTGCTGTTGCCCCAGGTGTGCGCCAGGTTCAGCCAATGGCCCACCTCATGGGTCAGGGCACGGGAACGACCGGTGGAGGAGGTGCCGATCGCACCAACATAGGTATGCTGCATCACGATCCCATCCTCATCGGGGATCCAGTCAGCGGTCCCGGGCCGGAAGGTGTAACCGGCAGCGCCATCGGCAGAAGCAGCCACCCAGACCTGCATG
Organism: Flavobacteriales bacterium; assembly: GCA_020437875.1. Taxonomy (GTDB): domain Bacteria; phylum Bacteroidota; class Bacteroidia; order Flavobacteriales_F; family PHOS-HE28; genus PHOS-HE28. Next base: position 46,028 of record JAGQVR010000002.1, on the reverse strand, counting down.
TAGCGGTTACGCGGCCAGGAGATCAACGCCTTCATCTGGTCGTCACCCGCATTGGTCAGCGTGGATACGGTCCGTGTGATCCCATTCGTGCAATTGCCCTGCGGATCCTTGGTGGCCAGTCGGAATTCGATGCCGATGTCGGCCACGATGTCCTGGAACTGCGGCCGGACGTTGTCCCAATCCGCATTGAGGCGGTTGAAATCATCGTTCAGGATGCGCACGGCATCGTGGATCTGGGCATCGGTGATGTTCTCGGGCCCGTTGTTGTGGATGATGTGGAAGACGACCGGGATCACATATCCACCTCCACCGCGCTCTCCCGCGTCCTCGAACGAACGGGTGAAGGCCTCCAACTCCTCCGTACGCTGTGCCACTCGTGCGGGGAAATCGGATGCCCGCGCAATGGCCGCACCGATGCGGTGGTTCTCGTCATTTCCGCAATGGAACGACTCCTGGGCGGCAAGCTCACTCATCGGCAGCGCAAGGGCCAGGAATAAAAGCGATCGGGTCATGGTGGGGAAAGGGTCGGTACACAGTTGCACCGTCGGCGTAAAAATACGGAGTACGGGGGGCACCGTCCGACCCGATGCCCGCCATCCAGCCCGAAGGATCCGGGTTCCCAAGGGGATGGTCCGGTCACCGGATCAGCCTCCCAGGCAAGGGCTGCGACCGGTCGGAACGGCGAATTCACCCGCTGAAAGACCATTCCCGCCGGATCATCGACCGTTCCCCAAGAACGGACCTCCGCTCCGGTACGGCGCACTCGTGGGATCCTGACCCTTCGGTCGCGGCCATTCAGACCCTCACTTGAGGGCTTGATCGAGGTCGTCGATCAGGTCCTGGACGTCCTCCACGCCGACGCTCAAGCGGATCAGGGTGTCCGCCAGGCCATTGGCCAGGCGTTCCTCACGGGGGATGCTCGCATGTGTCATGCTCGCCGGATGGCCGAGCAGCGATTCCACACCGCCGAGTGACTCGGCCAGGGTGAACAGCTTGGTGCTGCTCAGGACACGGGTCGCATCGGCCATGTCATCGCCCTTCAGGGTGAAGCTGATCATGCCGCCGAAGCCGCGCATCTGCCTGGCCGCCACCGCGTGGTTCACATGCGTCGGCAAGCCCGGCCAGTACACCTTGTCCACCTTGGGATGCTTGACCAGCCAATGGGCGATGGCCTCGCCGTTCTCGCAATGGCGCTGCATCCGCAGATGAAGCGTCTTCAATCCACGCAAAACCAGGAAGCAGTCCTGCGGACCGGGGGTGGCGCCACTGCTGTTCTGGATGAAGGCCAGCCGTTCGGCCAGCTCATCATCCTTCACGATCAAGGCGCCCATCACCACGTCACTGTGGCCGCCGAGGTACTTGGTCACGCTGTGCATCACCAGGTCAGCCCCCAGGTCCAACGGATTCTGGAGGTAGGGCGTGGCGAAGGTGTTGTCCACCCCCAGGATGCACCCCTGCTTCTTCGCGATGGCCGCCAGCCCGGCGATGTCCAGGATCCGTAACAGTGGATTGGTCGGTGTCTCCGCCCAGATGAGCCTGGTGTTCTTGTTCACCTTCTCCTCCACCTTGCGCAGATCGCTCATATCCACGAAGTGGAACTTCACGCCGAAACCTTCGAAGATCTTGGTGAAAAGTCGGTAGGTGCCACCGTAGAGGTCGTTGGTGCTCACCACCTCATCACCCGGCTTCAACAATTTGATCACCGCATCGATGCTGGCCATGCCCGTGGCGAAGCAGAGCCCATGCCTGCCGTTCTCCAATGCGGCCAACGCGTTCTGGAGCGCTGTACGTGTGGGGTTGTGGGTCCTGCTGTATTCGTAGCCCTTGTGGTCGCCCGGGGCGGCTTGCACGTAGGTGCTCGTCTGGTAGATGGGCGTCATGATGGCCCCGGTGGCAGGGTCCGGTTCCACGCCGGCGTGGATGGCTTTGGTGCCGAATCTCATCGTTCTCTTCATGTTGGCGGCGGCGAAGGTAGGACCCTCGACGTGCCCGGTCCGCCCCGCGTATTTTCGCGCCCTGATGCCCGCTTCCCGCCAAGCGTGGGCGCACCTCGCGCTCTTCACGGTCAACTTCATCTACGGCGTCAACTACGTCGTGGCCAAGGGCCTCATGCCGGTGGTGATCGGGCCGTCGGGTTTCATCCTGCTCCGTGTGCTGGGGGCGGGCACCTTGTTCTGGCTGCTCCGTGCCATCCGGCCGGAACGGGTGGCACCAGGCGACCTGGGCCGCCTTCTGCTGTGCGCCATCACCGGCGTAGCGCTCAACCAGCTCATGTTCTTCCATGGCCTCATGCGCACGACACCGCTCAACGCGAGCATCATCATGGTGGCCACACCGATCCTCGTGCTGGTGCTCGCCGGCGTCCTGTTGAAGGAGCGTATCACCTGGACGAAGGCCTTGGGGGTGCTCCTAGGTGCCGCCGGTGCGCTCGTGCTGGTAGTGGTGAAGCCTTCGAGTACGACCGCAGGTCCATCCGCCCTGGGGGATCTGTTCATACTGGTCAATGCCACGGCCTATGGTCTGTTCCTGGTGCTCGTGAAACCGCTCATGAGGAAGTACAGCGCGGTCACCATCATGGCCTGGTCCTTCCTCTTCGGGGTCGTTCTGGTGCTCCCGTTCGGCTGGCGGGAGCTCGGTGAGGTGCGGTGGCATGCGCTGTCCGCTGCGCACATCACGGCCCTGGCCTTCGTGGTGGTGATGGTCACTTTCGTTTCCTACCTGATGAACACCTGGGCCATGGCCTATGTGAACCCGACCGTGGTGGGGGCCTATATCTACATGCAACCCGTGCTGGCGGCGGCGTTCACATGGCTCTTCGTGTGGATCGGACCCGAGCGGTTGGGCATTCCTGGAAGTTATTCCACGGATATCGGGATCGTGCAGGCGATATGTGCGCTGTGCATCTTCGCCGGTGTCTACCTCGTGGGCAGGGCCGATCGGTGAGGCGGGCTACATTTGGCCGAGATGATCCGTTCCATGACCGGCTTCGGCCGAGCCGAAGGCGTGGTGAGCGACCGCAAGGTGACCGTCGAGGTCCGTTCGCTGAACAGCAAGCAGCTCGACCTGTTCCTCAAGCTGCCATCGGCGATGAAGGATCGGGAGAACGAGGTACGCCAGCGGATGGGAGAACAGATCCTGCGGGGCAAGGTCGAAGTGGTCGTCACCACGGAAGGCATGCAGGTCACCAAGCGGACCAGCTTCGATATGGCACTGGTGCAGGCCTACTACACCGAACTTCGCTCCATACGCGACCAGGTGGATCCGGCCGCCGCGACCGATCTGTTCGCGCATGTGCTGCGGCTTCCCGATGTGACCAGCACCTCCAGTGAACGGACCACGGACGAGGAGTGGAGCGCCGTCCTCAACCTGATCGACGAAGCGTTGAAGGGCTTCAATGCGTTCCGTTCAGCGGAAGGCGGGCGTTTGTTCACGGAGATCGACGCACGCGTCAACACCATCGGCCGGTTGTTGAACGAGGTCCAGGCGGCTGATCAGGGCCGCGCCGATCGCACACGGGAACGCCTGCATGCCAAGCTCACCGACCTCGGCGCCAAGGTGGACCAGGACCGCTTCGAACAGGAGCTCATCTTCTACCTGGAGAAGATGGACATGACGGAGGAGATGGTGCGGCTACGATCGCATTGCACCTACTTCCTCGAGACCATGGGCGGGTCCGAGGCGCAGGGTCGCAAGCTGGGTTTCATCGCCCAGGAGATGGGGCGCGAGATCAATACGCTCGGCTCGAAAGCCAACGATGCCGCCATCCAACAGGTCGTTGTGATGATGAAGGATGAGCTCGAGAAGGTGAAGGAGCAGGTGCTGAACGTGCTGTAGAGATGGCGACCCCGGGCAAGTGCATCATCATATCGGCGCCCAGTGGGGCCGGCAAGACCACCATCGTGCGCAGCTTGTTGAAGCAGGGCCTGCGCCTTGCCTTCTCCGTGAGCGCCACCAGTCGCGCCAAGCGGAGCTACGAAGTGGACGGTCAGGACTATTTCTTCATCAGTGCTGACGAGTTCCGCCGCAGGATCGAACGGGATGCCTTCATCGAATGGGAGGAGGTATACCCGGGGCAGTATTACGGCACCCTGCGCAGCGAGATCGACCGGATCTGGAGCAATGGGAACAGTGCCATCTTCGATGTGGATGTCATCGGTGGTGTCGATCTGAAGAAGCACTTCGGTGACCGTGCCCTGTCCATCTTCATCAGCCCGCCCAGTGTCGCCGCCTTGGAAGAACGCCTCCGTGCGCGTGGTACCGAAAGTGAAGAGAGCCTGCGCAAGCGGGTGGACAAGGCCGCCCAGGAGATGACCTACGCACCGCACTTCGATGCCGTGGTGGTGAATGACACCCTGGAACACGCTTGCGCGGAAGCGCACGCACTGGTCGCACGATTCCTCGAAGCATGACCATGCGGATCGGCTGCCTCTTCGGGACCTTCGACCCACCGCACCTCGGCCATGTGGCATTGGCGCAGCACATGCTCAGCACCTGCGAACTCGATCAGGTGTGGTTGGTGGTCACGCCGCAGAACCCCTTCAAGACCGATCGCCAGTTGAGCCCGGACGAACACCGGCTGGCCATGACACGCCTCGCGGTCCGTGGCGTGGATGGCTTGGTCGCCAGTGGTTTCGAGATCGACCTGCCAAGACCGAGCTATACGGTGGACAGCTTGCGATTCATGCGGCACCGCTGGCCGGACCATACGTTCTCCCTGATCATCGGCAGCGATAACCTGGCCAGCTTCCATCGTTGGAAGGACGCCGAGGACATCCTTGAACACCACGAACTCCTGGTGTACCCGCGGGATGGCTTCCAGGAACACCTTGCCGCGTCGGCGTTCCACGGTCATCCGGGGCTGCGCATCGTTACGGAAGCACCCATGCTGCCCCTGTCATCCACCGAGATCAGGCGCCGGATAAGGGCGTGGGAGCCAGTGGATGATCTGCTGCCACCTGCGGTGCTCAGCTACATCCGGCAACACCGGCTCTACAACCCCTGAAGGTCGATCGGCTCAACGATCCCAGCGCTTTGGATCAGGTGATCGCGCAGGACGGTGACGGCCCTGGCATGGCCGCTCTCGTTCACCACGTGCAGGTCGCACAGGTGCCGGTATGGCAGCAGGTAGTTGCGGTAGGCGGGAAGGACATGATGCTCCCATTGGTAGAGGACATCCTCCGCGCCGTAACCCCGTTCCTGGGCATCGCGCTTCAGGCGCCGCTCCAGCTGGGCACCTTCGCTGGCGTCGATGAAGATCCGTAGGTCGAAGAGCTCGCGCACCGGCTCGTGGTGCAGCACGAAGAGCCCTTCGACCAGGATGACGGGTGAGGGGCGCAGCTCGATGAGCTTCGGCTCCTTGTCCGTCTGGTTGAAGGTGTACTCTTTGCGGAAGATCGGGTCGCCGGCCACCAGGGATCGCAGGTCGCGAGCGAGGGCATCCATATCCACCCCATCGGGCAGGTCGAAGTTCACCTTTCCGTTCGCATCCAGCTTCTGGGCCTCGATCGGGAGGTAGTAATCGTCCTGGGAGATGAGGCAGGCCATGCCTTCGGGCAGGGCTTGTTGGAGCGCACGTACCAGCGTGGTCTTCCCCGACCCGCTCCCTCCGGCCACGCCGACGAGGTAGGCTCCACGGTGCATCGGTGGCGAAAATAGGGCATCCCCGTGGGGTGGTGATATTCCTCACCTGTCTTGGTGAGAGGCTGGGTGTAACTGGTTGAACGCCAGGCATCCACTTATGGTCTGATGGATCTGGCACGCCGTTTGGCAACATGGCTTGGACCAACGAAAACCCACTACCATGAAGACCGCCATCCAACCCTACCTGCGCCTGAAACGCGAAGCGATGCGCCAGATGCTCACCGGTGATGTGGAACGGTACATGCGTACACTTCGCCTGTTGAGCGACCTGCGCGGTCGTTCCCGGGCCATCGCATAGAGCGATCCCCCCCTCGTAGCCGGTGTCGACCGGGTCGCGCCACCTCTGGAGCGGCCCGCGGCACCGGCCTTTCTATTGCCGGAACCGCCCGCCAGCCGGGCCGTACAAGCCAAAGTCACTTGCGGGCGATCTTTTTCCCCGCGTCCGCGTAGAAGGGGGCATGACGAAGAAGGACAAGATAGCCTTCATCAAAAGCAGCAAGCGGAAAACGCACGTGTACAACAACCTGGACCGCTACACGGACCAACAGTTGAACGACGTGATCCGGGAGATCGTGCAGGGGCTGATCCGCGAGAGCGAGATCATCGCCAATGCATACATCAACGGATACCGATAGGACGACTGTCGCGTTAGCCCTGCTTGAAGGCTGAAGCCTCAGGTAACGGAGCCCCCCCACCACCCGGTGGGCGGGGCTTCGTTACGTTCAGACCCCTACCAGCCTATCCCGTAGTTCATGCCCACCTGGAAGAAGGTCTGCTTCGGAAGGCTCTCCTCGTCCAGGATGGGCAGCTTGGAGAATGGCTCATTGCTACCGAGGTAGGTCCCTACGCCGATGAACAGATCGGCATATCCACCTTCCAGGGTACCACGCACCCCAAGGCGCAAGCCGAGCGGGAAGACCATGCCGTTTTCCTCGACCCGCACCCGCTGGTACGAAGTATACCATGCGCCCGGAGTGATCTCCTCCTCGTATTCGATCTTCTGCTTCAGAGCCCGAAGTCCGATCGTGGGACCGAGATACACCGAGGTGCCGTCATTGTCCATGAAATGGAATTGCGAACGGTACATCACCCCGAAGACCTTCAATCGCTCACCGTATTCCGCAGAGTAGCCATAGTAATAGTCGTCGCCCGTCCAATTCATATCGGTGGTGAGATCGAGCCCACCGCTCAGCCGGTCGTTCAGGTCGAAGTCCCAGCCCAGGCCCATGTGCCAGTTCGATCCCGAGTTCGCCTCGGTCAGCTTCTCGAAATGGAAGCCGTAGTGGATGCCCATCTGAGCAAGGCCGGTGGTCCCGAACGATACGGTCAATAGCAAGGAGAGCAGGTGTCGCATGCTCATGGCTGGAAGGTGATGTTCAACATTTCCAAGGCCTGCGAGATGGGTACGCCGAAGCCAAGGCCTTCCAGGCCCTTGCCGCTGATCTTCAGGGTGGCCACGCCCACCACCAGCCCGTTCTCATCGATCAACGGACCACCGCTGTTCCCTGGGTTGATGCTCACGTCCGTTTGAAGCAGGCTGCGCCCTTCGATGTCCCGCCGGCCGCTCATGATCCCACGCGATACGCTCTGGCTCAGTGCCGTCTCCATGGGCGTGCCGATCGCGAAGAGCTCCTCGCCGAGCATGAGCCCCAGGTCATCACCGATGGAGAGTGCGGGCATGTCCGAGGCGGACACCTTCAGGAGGGCCAGGTCGAAGTCCTTGTTCAATTTCATCACCTGGGCATCGAGGGTGAAGCCCTGTTCGAACTTCACCTTCACCAAGCCCTCATCACCCACCACATGCTGGTTGGTGATCATATAGCCGTCATTGGTGATGAGGAAACCGCTCCCATGGCCACTCTCCGTCTGCACCGTGACGACAGCCTTGACCAGCGCGGCCAGCATCTCCTTGCGTCCGTTGAAGTGGATCGGCGTGGGCCGCTTGATCTCCATGGCAGCACCCTTCGATCGCGCCAGCCCGGCACCGTACGCAGCTTGCACGACCTCGGGGAGCTCTTCCTGTTCGCTGAACCGCCTTGCGGCGTGGCGTAGGGCATCGTTCAGGATCTGGTCGGCGAACTGACCTGTGGACTGATAGGTCGTGGATGTTGTCCGCTCGAACAACACACTGTCCTTGTCCAGCGGACTCTTGAGCTGCCAGCGTACCGTCAGGTCAACGGGTCCGTAGCATCTCCGGCGCTGGCACTTCAGGTCACTGTACAATCGTTCGATGGTCGGCGCCAGCACGATCTTGGCCCGGTGCACCAGCTCATCACCTTTCTGGGTCCCCGGTCGCGCCATCTTCGCATCCATCCACGAATCCGAAAGCCCGGCGATCGCCGAGTGCGTCACGGTCTCGGGATAGGCCAGGTCGCGGAAGAACCCATCCGTGCCCGTTGTTATGCGGACGCCGCCCGCCTTTCCCAGATCGGGTCGGTCGCCCAATGAGACCGTCAACGGGGCCACCGGTATCAACTGACGTTGTCGGTCCGCCGGGACTTCCTTGTAAAGGCTCGCGGTGTACGAATTGACGGGAAGTTGATACAGGGCCGGGCTCTTCCGATCGACGATGTAGGGTATGCCGAGCAGCATGGCATCCGCGAAGAGGACTCCATTGTTCATGCTTGGCCGCAGGCTGAACGTGCCGGGCACGTACCCGTTCTTCCGGACCTCGAACATCACCTCCTTCCCATCCGACGGGTCGTACACGTAACGGAACGGGGTGGTGCCGCGTTGGTTCCCGTTCACGTAAACGATCGCTTCACCCGGTTCGGACAGCACGTCCATGCCGGTATCCTTGCCCCCGATCAGGGTGGCACAACCCGTTAGGAGCAGGGCGGAGGCGAGGAGCAACAGCTGGGTCTTGGATACCATGTCGCCAAAATGGTGAACGGCTGCGACATAAACTTGTTCCCCAACGAAATTCCATGTACGAGCGGATCGACCTTGATGCTTGCCGGGTGGATGGCCCCCGTGACATCGACCTTCAGGCATACCCCACGGACCTGCCCGATGTGCATGCCAAGAAGGTCTTGAAGGATGCGGTGGCGGACGACCGGGACCGTATCAGTGATCTCCAGGAACTGCTGTACGCCCAAGGCTCACACGCCCTTCTATTGATCTTCCAGGCCATGGACGCGGCCGGGAAGGACAGTTGCATCCGCCACGTCCTGAGCGGAGTGAACCCGCAGGGCTGCCAGGTCACCTCGTTCAAGGCCCCGAGCGCTGAAGAGCTCGGGCATGACTTCCTTTGGCGCCACGCGAAGGCGGTACCGGCGCGGGGTATGATCGGGGTGCATAACCGCAGCCACTATGAGGAGGTGCTTGTGGTGAAGGTGCACCCTGCCTTCCTCGCGGCACAGCGCATCCCAGGCCTGGATCCAGCAGACCTTCCCGGGCACTTCTGGAAGGATCGCTATGCGTCCATCCGGGCCTTCGAGGCCCACCTGGCCGCCCAAGGGGTCACCATCATGAAGTTCTTCCTGCACATGGGCAAGGCCGCGCAGAAGGAGCGTTTCCTGGAACGGATCGACGACCCGGAGAAGAACTGGAAGTTCAGTCCGGGGGATGTGACCGAACGGGGCTTCTGGAACGACTACCAGAAGGCTTACGCCGATGCCATCGGGGCAACGGCAGCGCCGCATGCACCTTGGTTCATCGTACCGGCGGACGATCAGTGGGAAACGCGTGCGATCGTGGGTCGCCTGGTGCGGGAGCAGCTCGAAGCCCTCCAGCTGCGCAAGCCCGAGATCGATGCCCGAGGCAAAGAGGCGCTTGCCGATGCGCGCATGCGATTGAGCAAGGAGTGATCCGGTGTGACCGTACCTTCACACCATGCGTACGCACCGACAGAAGCGCTGGCGCCTGAAGCGACCGGCCGACCCCGAGATCGTGGCCCGATTGGTGAATGATCGGTGCCCGCCCGTGGCCGCGGCGCTCCTGGCACAACGCGGCCTCGAGGATCCGGCATCCGCTTCGGTCTACTTCCGACCCACCTTGGAGCGCTTGCACGATCCCTTCCTCATGGCGGACATGCAGGCCGCCGTGGAACGCATCGAACGGGCCTTGGGCGACAATGAGCGGATCATGGTCTATGGGGACTATGATGTGGATGGTACCACCGCTGTCGCACTGGTCTATTCCTTCCTTTCCCGCTTCACTGGGAACCTCTCCTTCTACATCCCCGACCGATACACCGAAGGTTATGGTATCTCGTTCCAGGGTATCGATCGAGCGGTGAGCGAGGGTGCGGGCTTGATCATTGCACTGGACTGTGGCATCAAGGCCTTGGACAAGGTGGCCTACGCAACGGAACGTGGCGTCGATATGATCATCTGCGATCACCACCGCCCTGGCGATGAACTCCCGAAAGCCGTGGCCGTGCTCGATCCCAAACGGACCGATTGTCCATACCCGTACAAGGAACTGAGCGGTTGTGGCATCGGATTCAAGCTGGTGCAGGGCCTGGCGCAGCGCAACGACATACCACAGAGCGAGATCGAGACCTTGCTCGACCTGGTGGCCGTGAGCACCGCATGCGACATCGTCCCGGTGACCGGCGAGAACCGGGTGCTCACCCACTTCGGCTTGAAGCGCGTGAACCAGGACCCCCGACCAGGGATCAAGGCGATGATGCAGATGGCCAACGTGAAGCGGCGTCTTGGCGTTTCGGAGCTGGTCTTCACGATCGGGCCGCGGATCAATGCGGCCGGTAGGATCGAGCATGGGCGACAGGCGGTGGAGCTGCTGTTAGCGAAGGACCAGGAACAGGCGGACCAGATCGGCCTGCGTGTGGATGGCAACAACACCGCGCGGCAGGAACTGGACAAGAACATCACGGAGTCCGCACTGGATCATATCGAAAAGGATGAAGCGCAGCGTGATGCGTGGAGCACGGTCGTCTTCGACCCGGGATGGCACAAGGGAGTGATCGGGATCGTCGCTTCCCGCCTGATCGAACAGTACTACCGGCCCACCGTGGTGCTCACGGAAAGTCAGGGGAAGGCGGTCGGGAGCGCGCGCAGTGTGAAGGGCTTCGATGTTTACGAAGCGATCAATGCGTGCAGCGACCTGCTCGACCAGTTCGGTGGTCACATGTACGCAGCCGGCCTGACGATGCCACTGGCCAATGTCGATGCCTTCCGCGCACGCTTCGATGAGGTGGTGCGCGCCACCATGGACCCGGCATTGCGCGTGCCGGAGGAGGAGGTGGATGCCGAGGTGGTGCTCCGCGACCTGGACGAACCGCTGGCCCGCATCCTCCATCACATGGAACCATTCGGTCCCGGCAATATGAAGCCGCTCCTGATGACACGGGGAGTGGTCGACACGGGTCAGGCACGCATCGTTGGCGAGGACCACCTGAAGTGTGCGGTGCGCGCGGCCGGAGGCCACGGACCCGTCTTTGATGCGATCGGTTTCCGGCTCGGTGGGCACTTGGAACTGGTGAAGAGCGGTTCCCCGTTCAGCATCGTGTACACGCTCGAGGAGAACGAATGGAATGGGCGGCGCAGCCTGCAGTTGAACATCAAGGACCTCAAGCCAGAAGTGGTCGATGTGCTCGTGAACGAGGCGGACCCTGGACGGGCCGTCGCCATCGCATGATCCTGCAGACCTCGGACGAGCACTACATGCGCCAGGCCTTGAAGGAGGCTGAGCTGGCGTTCAAGGCGGATGAGGTACCCGTTGGCGTGGTGATCGTCTGGCAGGACCGGATCGTCGCCCGGGGCCACAACCTCACCGAACGGCTCAATGACGTGACCGCACACGCGGAGATGCAGGCCATCACCGCAGCCGCCGAGCATGTCGGGGGCAAGTACCTGAAGGATTGTACGGTCTTCGTGACCCTGGAACCCTGTGTGATGTGCGCCGGGGCGATGAACTGGGCACAACTAGGTCGGGTGGTCTTCGGCGCCTTCGATGAGAAGGCCGGATACCGCCGCTTCGGCGGGGCCATGCTACACCCGAAGACCCAGGTGACCGGTGGTGTGTTGGAGGCCGAATGCGCCGACCTGCTGAAGGCGTTCTTCAAGCGGAAGCGGGCTCTTTAGCCGCCAAAGCCCGCGTACCGGATCAGCCATCCTCGTTCCTCTCCATGGGAAGTATCTTTGTACCGACCAACGGACACAACCCAATGACGTTGGCATACTGAACCATGTATCCTCCAGAGCTCGTTGCGCCGATGAAGACCGACCTGGTCTCCGTAGGCTTCGAACAATTGCAGACACCCGATCAAGTGGACAAGGCGCTGATGCAGCCGGGCACCGTGCTGTGCGTCGTGAACAGCGTATGCGGTTGCGCCGCAGGTGCGGCCCGCCCAGGTGCGAAGCAGAGCCTTTCTGGCAGCAAACGACCGGATCATCTGGTCACCGTCTTCGCTGGTGTGGACACCGATGCTACCAACCAGGCACGCAAGCACTTCCTCCCTTACCCCCCCAGCAGCCCGGCCATGGCGCTTTTCAAGGATGGTAAATTGGTGCACTTCCTCGAGCGCCATCATATCGAAGGCCGCAGTGCCGAGATGATCGCCGATAACCTGAAGATGGCCTACGAGGAGTTCTGCTGACCGGGACCCGCTCCGAACGAACAGGCCCCGGCGAACACCGGGGCTTTTCATTTCCACCCATTCGAATGAACAGCATGATGAACAAATTCCACCTCTCCCTAGCGACCGCTCTGTTGATCCCTCTGTCCTTCGAGGCGCAGACGCTGGTCACCACCGAACCCCAAGGCAGGACATGCCTGCTCGAGGTCTTCACGGCGATCAATTGTGGCAACTGCCCGGCCGCCCACACGGTTGCGAACGGACTGGCTGCTGATCACCCGGATGACCTCGTGCTCGTCGAAGTACATGGGGGTTCCCTCTCTGTACCACAAGGTGCACAGCCGGACTTCCGGACGGATGATGGTGCCGCACTCTGGTCATCCTGGGGCGTCACCTTCCAGCCGCAGGGCTTGGTGAACCGTTCGCAGCTGTCATCCGCCAATTCCTGGCCCTCTTCGGTCCCTGTTGTTCTTTCCGCTTCCTCTCCAGTGAACGTTGGCCTTGCCAGTGCATACGACGCCGGCTCCCAACAACTGAGCATCATGGTGGAGGCCTATTACACTGGGACGAGCCTCACGTCGACCGATCAACTGTACGTCCTGCTCACCGAAGACCACGTGGTCGGCTACCAGCAGGATTACGTGAACGGGGCGCATGCGGCCTATGACCATCGCCATGCGTTGCGTGACTACGTCACTTCCGTGGAAGGGGAGGACATCACCATGCCGGCCGCTGGGGAATTCGTTCAACATAGCTATACGTACACCGTGCCTTCAACATGGAGCTTGGAGGAATTGCATGTGGTCGCCTTCGTCCAGGCGGACCAAGGGCCGGTCTATCAGGTGAAACGCGTTGCGGCGATGGATGGCTCCACCGCGATCAACGAGTCATCGGCAGGGGGGGGCCTTGGAAGTGCCTATCCGGTACCCGCTGCGGAGCAGGTGTTCGTTCCCATGGCAGCGGACCACATCGGAGGCGTGTTGACCGTGACCGATGTTCAAGGACGCACGGTGCTGTCCTTCTCCGTTCCAGCAGGCAGCACGTTATTGACCATTCCTGTGGCTGACCTTGCGGACGGCGTGTATGCCTATGGCCTGGCGGGGGCTGACCGTCGGCTGATGGTGGTGCGGCACTGATCGCTCGAAAGCAGCTTCAAGAACGACGAAAGCCCCCGGATCCCCGGGGGCTTTCGCAATGAATGGTCGTTCCGATCACACCACGCCCTGGTCGAGCATCGCGTCGGCCACCTTCACGAAGCCGGCGATGTTCGCACCTTTCACATAGTTGATCTTCCTGCCCTCACGGCCGTGACGCACGCAGGCCGCGTGGATGTCCTTCATGATCTTGTGCAGGTGGTGGTCCACCTCGTCGCGGCTCCAGCTCATGCGCAAGCTATTCTGGCTCATCTCCAGGCCGCTCGTTGCCACGCCACCCGCGTTGCTTGCCTTGCCGGGTGCGAAGGCCACACCGGCGCCCTGCAGCACGGTGATGCCTTCCGGAGTGGTCGGCATGTTCGCACCTTCGGCGACGTACTTCACGCCCTTCTTCACCAGGTCCTTGGCGTTCTTCTCATCCAATTCGTTCTGCGTGGCACAAGGGAGCGCGACATCGCACTTGGCAACAAGGTCCCATACGCGGGCGCCCTTCTTGTAGGTGCTGCCCTTGAACTTCTTGGCGTACTCCTCGATCCGGCCGCGTTTCACGTTCTTCAGTTCCATGATGAACTTCAGCTTCTCACCGGTGATGCCGGCGGGGTCGTAGATGGCGCCATCGCTATCGCTGGCGGACACCACCTTGGCGCCGAGCTGGGTGGCTTTCTCGATGGCGTATTGGGCCACGTTGCCGCTGCCGCTCACCGCCACGATCTTGCCCTTGAAGTCCTGCTTGTTCTCCTTCATCATCTCTGCGGCGAAATACACGCAGCCGTAGCCCGTTGCTTCCGGACGGATGAGGGAACCGCCCCAGGTGCGGCCCTTGCCGGTGAACACGCCGGTGAACTCGTTGCGCAGGCGCTTGTCCTGGCCGAACATGAAGCCGATCTCACGGCCGCCCACACCGATGTCGCCCGCAGGCACGTCGGTGAACTGGCCCACGTGGCGCCACAGTTCGGTCATGAAGCTCTGGCAGAAACGCATCACTTCGCCATCGCTCTTGCCCTTCGGGTCGAAGTCGCTGCCGCCCTTGCCGCCGCCCATGGGCAGGGTGGTGAGGCTGTTCTTGAAGGTCTGCTCGAAGCCGAGGAACTTGAGGATGCTCAGATTCACGCTCGGGTGGAAACGCAGCCCGCCCTTGTAGGGGCCGATGGCGCTGTTGTACTCCACACGGAAGCCGCGGTTCACCTGGGTCTGGCCCTTGTCATCCACCCATGGCACCCGGAACATGATCGTACGCTCGGGCTCCACCATGCGCTCCAGGAGCATCTTGCCTTTGTACTTCGGGTTCGCCTCGATGAAGGGGATCACCATCTCGGCCACTTCGTGCACGGCCTGGAGGAACTCCGGCTCGTTGCCGTTGCGCTTCTTCACTTCGGCCATGAAGGCATCAACGGCCTTGTTCGACTTTGCCATACGGGGATGTTTTGGGGTGCTTTTGGTTTAAGCGGGGGCAAAGGTAGATGGGGGCTTTGCACGGGCAAGCACCGAGGCGGGGTGACCGGTCGGGAGCCGTCAATTCAACTGATACACCTTCCCTGGCAGGCTGCGCACGACCCCGTTGAACTCCATGTTCAACAGGAGCCCGGCCACCTTGCCCTGTGCCCACTTGCTTCGCACACAGAGGTCGTCGATGTGAGCGCTGCCTTGTGCCTTGATGATGTCCACGAGGGTCTGCTCATCCGGCATCAGTTCGGAAAAGAGCGCTGCCTGTATCGGCGCCTTCTTCTTCTTCGGCATCCACTCCATCATCGTGATCACATCCTGTGCGTTGGTGATGAGCGCGGCCTTGTTCTGCTGGATCAACTTGTTGCAGCCTTCACTGCGCGGGTCGATGGGCCGGCCGGGGAAGGCGAAGACCTCGCGGTCATAGCTGCCCGCAATATCAGCCGTGATCAAGCTGCCGCCCTTGGGGCCGCTCTCCACCACGATGGTGCAATCGCTCAGACCCGCGATCACGCGGTTACGCGCCGGGAAGTTGCCGGGCGCGAAGGGTGATCCGCTGGGGAGTTCGCTCACCAGAGCACCGTGCTTCACCATCTCCTTGGCGGTACTCGCATGGTCGCCGGGATAGAGCTTGTCCAACCCGTGCGCCACACAGCCGATGGTCGGCAGACCGTTCTTCAGCGCATGGCGATGCGCAACGATGTCGATGCCGTAAGCGAGACCGCTGACGATGGTCGCGTTGCATTCCTTCAGGCCTTGTACGAGCTCCACGCACAGGCGCTTGCCCTCCTCGGTCGGCGTGCGGGTGCCTACGATGCTCACCATGTGTTCCGCGTCGAGGTCGGCATGGCCATCCGCGAAGAGGATAACGGGTGCGTCCTCTGCCTGTTTCAAGCGGCGTGGGAAGTCGGGGTCCAGGTAGAAGTGCATCCGCAGCTTGTGCTTCCGCACGTAGGTGAGCTCCTTCTCCGCGGCGGGCAGCACCTTCTTGTCGGTGATGCTCGCGATCAGCTTCGGCCCGATGCCGGGCACCTTCTCCAATGAGCGTTTCACCTTGCCATCGGCGAAGATTGGTTCAACGCCGCCGCAATAGGCCACGAGGTTTCGTGCGTTCACTGGCCCGATGCCCTTGAGCATGGACAGGGCGATGCGGTATATCCACTGCTGGTCCTCCACCGTCCGTATCTCCCTTTCCCTACATTTAGCCGCATCGCCGAAGGAGCCGTAACAGGGGTCCGACGGGGGTCCCTACAAATGTAACCGCCGCATGATGAGGTCCACCGCCGCGCTGTGCGCACTGGCCGGAGCACTTTGCTCCTACGCGCAGGAAGTGGTGTTGAAGGGAAAGGTGACCGACGAAAAGAGCGGTGAACCGCTGATCGGGGTGAACGTGACCTATGCCCCGGGCAAGGGTGGCGCGACCGATGTGAACGGGGATTATTCGTTCTCCCTGCCCATCGGTCCGCAGACCATCACCTATTCCTTCGTGGGATATGTGACGCAGACACGTGCCTTGGACCTGCCACAAGGTGCGAGCGTGACGAACGATGTGCGGATGAGCCCCTCGGCCACGCAACTGGACATGGTGGTGATCAGCGCGGGTAAGTTCGAACAGCGTGTGGGCGAGGTGA
The DNA here is from genome assembly GCA_020437875.1 of Flavobacteriales bacterium. Taxonomy (GTDB): domain Bacteria; phylum Bacteroidota; class Bacteroidia; order Flavobacteriales_F; family PHOS-HE28; genus PHOS-HE28. The sequence goes on along the minus strand of JAGQVR010000002.1, from coordinate 29,616 downwards.
CGCAATCGTTGAGCGTGATCAAACCGGAACTGATCCGCAACAAGAACATCGTATCGCTGAGCGATGCGCTGGACCAGGTCCCCGGCGTTGTGATCGTGGACGAGGAGCCGCAGATCCGTGCAGGAAGCGGGTTCAGCTATGGCGCCGGCAGTCGCGTGCAGGTGCTGGTGGATGGGGTGCCGATCCTGAGCGGCGACATCGGAAGGCCGAACTGGAGCTTCCTGCCGATCGAGAACCTGGAGCAGGTGGAGGTGATCAAGGGTGCGAGCAGCGTGCTGTATGGAAGTGCGGCACTCAGTGGTGTGATCAACGTGCGCACGGCCTTTCCGCGGGAGACGCCGAGCACGAAGGCCACGGTCTTCTCCGGCATGTACGACGCACCGGCCAATGCCTCGGCCCGGTGGTGGGGAGACAACAGCCCGGGCATCTCCGGCGCCAGCTTCAGCCATGCACGCCGGATCGGGAAGTTCGACCTGGTGCTCGGGGGCAATGCCTTCTCGGATAACGGCTACATCGGGCCGGAGCCGATACCAGCGGATTCGATCGCGGTGGATCCGTTGCGCACTGGACCGGGTGGCTACGACAACCGCATCCGGTTCAACGTGGGCACGCGTTGGCGCAATGGCAAGGTGAAGGGCTTGAGCTACGGCATCAATGCGAACGCCATGAAGAGCCGCAGCACGAGCGTCTTCATCTGGAACGACATCACCGACGGGCTCTATCGGCCGAAGCCCGGCACCGTGACGCGCACCCGGGGCACCCAGTACTATGTGGACCCTTTCATCGACCACCTCTCACAACATGGCACCCGCCACACCCTGCGCACACGGATGCATCGGCAGGAGTTCGACAACGACAACGGACAGGGCAACAGCAACACCACGCTCCATGGCGAATACCAGGTGCAGCAGCGCTTCCGCTTCTTCGGGGAGACGGTGGCCACGGCCGGGGTGCTCTGGCGAAGGGTGCGTTCCACCGCGGAGCTCTACATCGGCAATTCGGACGGCGATGGGAACAACGAAGCGTTGAACACCGCGGGTTACCTGCAATTGGACAAGAAGCTCTTCGAGAAGCTGGCCTTGAGTGCCGGCGTGCGATACGAGCGTTTCGAGGTCGACGGTCTGGAGGCGGCACAGCCGGTGTTCCGTGCCGGAGCGACCTACCAGGTATTGCGCGCCACCTACCTGCGTGCGAGCTATGGGCAGGGCTTCCGGTTCCCTACGATCGGTGAGCGTTTCATTTCCACCAGCTTGGGCTCCTTGTTCATCTACCCGAACCCCGATCTCAAGCCGGAGAAGAGCTGGAATCTGGAAGGTGGCGTGAAACAAGGCTTCAAGTTGGGAGGATTCATGGGCTACGTGGATGCCGTGGTCTTCCAACAGGACTTCGAACAGTTCGTGGAGTTCACCTTTGGACAATGGGGCCTGCCGCCGTACAACTTCGGCAACCTCTTCGGCCTGGGCTTCATGAGCGTGAACACCGGAGGCGCTCGCGTCACCGGGTACGAGCTGGAGATGGCCGGCAAGGGGAACATCGGAGCGGTGGAATTGACCGCGCTGATGGGGTATACCAGAACGCTTCCGGTCAGCACAACACCGTCGCAGGAGTACGCCGTGTCGCCCAACCCGTCGAGCACCTTCCCCGCGAGCACCTATCTGAATTCGAGCTTCGACACCACGGACCACATCCTGAAGTTCCGTATCCAGCAGCTGTTCCGGTTCGATCTCCAGGCACAGTACAAGCGGGTCTTCCTTGGGGGGAGCATGCGCTACAACAGCCACATCCGGAACATCGACAAGGCTTTCATCGACCTGGATGACAATGGATTGCTGGAGACCGGCGTGCGCGAGTGGATGGAGACGCATCGCACCGGTGATCTGATCCTCGATGCACGCGTCGGCGTGGACCTGAGCAAGGGTCTTCGCGCCGCGCTGATCGTGAACAACCTGACCAACAGGACGTATTCACTTCGGCCCCTTTCGGTGGAGGCCCCGCGCAGTTTCCAGGTGCAACTGAGCTTGAACCTTTGACCCCATGAGCGCGCGCATCCTCGGTGTGATCCCTGCCCGCCACGCGAGCACACGACTTCCCGGCAAGCCCTTGGCGGATATCGGTGGGAAGACCATGATCCAGCGGGTGCTGGAACAGGCGTTGAAGGCAGAGGCACTGAGCGAGGTGGTGGTGGCCACGGATGACCAACGCATCTTCGATGACGTGGCCGCGGTGGGTGGCCGGGCGGTGATGACGCGCGCCGAGCACCCGAGCGGAACGGATCGCTGCCATGAAGCGCTCACCATCGCGGGGGCCGATCGGTTCGAGGCCGTGGTGAATATCCAAGGGGATGAGCCCTTCCTCGTACCCGAACAGATCGACGAGCTCTGCGCGACCCTGGCCTCCGCACCCGGTGGCCTGGCGACCCTGGCCCATCTGGTGACCGACGACCGGGACCTCGATGATCCCGGCAAGGTGAAGATCACGACCGACCATGCCGGGGATGCCTTGTACTTCAGTCGGGCCTGCATACCAGTCCTGCGGAACCATGTAGGTGGAGAGCGCCACCAGGCCTTCCGTTACCTCAAGCACATCGGACTTTACGCGTATCGGACCGAGGTGCTCGCCCGTATCGTGGCGCTGCCACCCTCCTCGCTGGAACAGGCCGAGTCCTTGGAGCAGTTGCGGTGGCTCGAGAACGGGTACCGCATACGTGTGGGGATGACCGCGCATCCCTCGTTCTGTGTGGACACCCCCGCGGACCTGGAACTGGCCAGGCGCCTCGTGGCCGGGCGGCGTTGATCCGGGCACCGTTATCTTGCACGCCGGATCATGAACCTCGCACGGGAACTCCATCAATTGCTCTTCGAGCACGATTGTGTCATCGTGCCTGGCTGGGGCGGTTTCCTGGCCCAATATCGTCCGGCACGGCTCGATGTGGTGCGGCAGTTGATCCATCCTCCGAGCAAGGAGGTCGGCTTCAACCGCCACCTGCTTCGGAATGATGGCTTGCTCACCGATCTCATCGCCCATCGCGACGGCCTCAGCTTCGCTGCGGCCAATGCCCTGATCGATGCGGAGGTGGCTGAATGGCGGCAGCGTCTGGAAGAAAGCGGCCGCCTGGAAGTGCCGCGCATCGGCATCTTCTACCGCGACCAGCAACGGAACCTGCAGTTCGATCCGGACGACCGGGCGAACTTCCTGAAGGAAGCCTTCGGCCTGGCGCCTGTGGCGGCCTCCCCGGTGGTGCCTAAGGCCGCCGAGCCACGGGTGATCCCCATGCCGACCAAGGCCCCCGTGATCGAAGCCGTGGGGCAGCCTTCTTCACCACGCCGCTCGTGGTCGGTGGCCGCTGCGGTGGCTCTTGTGGTGCTTGGTGGCGCTGCGGTCATGTACCTGGGATCGAACGGTTATGGAGGGCTTGCACTCGGTCCTCGGCCCGGTCCCACCTATGCGCCAAGTAGCGCCCCCGTGCCTCCCTTGCACGCCAACTCCGCTTCCTTCTCACTGCCGGAGGACTTGTTCGGGGTGCGCACCCTGCCCTTGAGCGACAACGACAGCGTTTCCCTCACCGTGGACATGGGCAGTGCACCGGCCGATACGACGGCAGTGGCCATCGCGCCGCGCTCGACCATGCGTCTGCGCTTCCATGTCATCGGTGGCTGCTTCGCACAACCGGAGAACGCCGATCGCCTGTTGAAGGACCTGCAGGATCAGGGGTACAAGGCCAGCCGGCTGGCGCGGTACGGCGAATTGCACCCGGTCGCCTTCGGCAGTTTCGCCGATCGGCAGGAGGCTTTGGACCTGCTCGCTTCCATTCGTCGGGAAGGTTCGGGGCAGGCCTGGTTGCTGGTCCGTTAAGGAACGCGGATGTGACCGGTTCGCTTCCATGAGGTCGTAACTTCGTACCTCGAAACGATGGAGACGATGCATGTCGTGGAGCTTGAGGCCTGTACCGTGGCCTTCCTGGATGGGGATATCGTACACACGCACTTCAAGGACAAGCACCTGGTGCAGCCCGAAGAGGTGCAGGCCATGTTCGAGGTCATCGAACAGGAACGCAAGGGGCGAAAGGCCCTGTTGATGGTCTCGGTGGGCGAAGGGACCACCATGACCGGTGAGGCGCGCGCGCATGCCTCCTCCGAAGAGTCCTGCCGGTACATCGCCGCTGATGCCATCGTGGTGCGGGACTTCGGCCACCAGCTCGCGGCGAACGTGTTCGTGCGGCACAACAAGCCACATCGCCCCATCCAGATGTTCCCCGACCAGGAGAAGGCCCTTGCCTGGCTGAAGGAGCACCATCACCTCGTGGAACAAGCCTGATCATGACGCTGCGTTCAATGTTGCTGGCCTTTTCGGCCGGCATGGTCCTTCCCATCATCGCTCAATCGGTCGCCGATTCCCCATCGCGTACCATCAAGGTCGGCAAGGCGGAGGTCACGGCCCTGGCCATCGCTCCGAAAGGAGACCGCGTGCTGGCAGGCACCAATAGCGGTGCCGTCCTGTGCGAGATCGAGAGCGGCAAGAAGGTCCACACCTTCGCATACGGGGAGGACGGCGCCACGGCTGTATACCACGTCGGCTTCAACGACAACGGTGAGTTCGTGGTCTTGATCGGTCCGAGCGGGAAGCGGACCGTATGGAGTGCGGCCGATGGGCACCAGGAGAAGGTGATCACCCCACACCGTTGGATCCCCGATCCGCGACAGGTGAAGGCGATGGGTCTGGAGATGTCCAACTCGGCCTTCGATCGGTTCTACCAGCAGCAGGAGGTGAAGGTTGGAGACCTGACACTGCGTGCGGTGAAGGATGGGAAGGTCGACTTCATCGGGCCGGACGGTAAAGTGCAACGGACCCTCGGTTACCCGGAGAACAAGGATCAGCACCACCGCGCCCCCTTGCTCCTTTGGGAGGACCAGCTGCTCGTTGGTACGGACGATGGACGTGTGCTCTTCTACGAGGTGCGCTGAGCTTTGAGCGACCGCAGCGCCATGCGCACATGGTGGGACGCCCGCAACGGGTCGTTCACCGCACTGCGGATCATGCCTTCCTTGTCGATGACGTAGGTGACCCGGCCGGGGAACAATCCGAAGGTCTTCGGGATGTCATAGGCCTTGCGCACCGCACTGTCCTTGTCGGCCAATAGCCGGTAGGGCAGTTTCCAGCGTTCCGCGAAGTGGAGGTGCGAGTCGACCGGATCACTGCTGATCCCGAGCACCACCGCATCCTCTTCCAGGAGCTCATCGTGCGCATCGCGGAAGGCGCACACCTCCAGGGTGCACACCATCGTATTGTCCTTCGGGTAGAAGAAGAGCACCACATTGTTCCTGCCCAGCAGTGCGTTCAGCGATACGGTCTCGCCGCTCTGGTCAGGGAGTTCGAAGGGTGGGGCTATCGTGCCAGGTTCAAGCATCCTTGGGTGAATCCGGCGCGGATCCGCGCATCCGGCTGAGTATGAGCATCACAACGGCACCGACGATGAGCAGGCCCACCGAGCCCCACACCCAACCCATATGATCGCGGAAGATGAGCAGTAGCACCAGGACGAAGAGGAGGAGCGTGGCACCCTGCGCCCACAACCCGATCTGCCAAGCGGACCACCTCATCTCACCGCGCTGAAGACGACGTTGGAGCTGATGGATGGAGAGATGGTACGCGATCAGCAGTGCCGTGTAGCCGAGAAGCACGTGCATGAACGGCTGTTTCAGCATGGCGGGCTGGAGGTAGAGCATCCACCCTCCCAGCGCAAGGAAGGTGGCCAGGGCCGGCCAGTTCAAGAAGTAGAGGGCACGACGTTCCATGGCAGTGAACTGGTCAAGCAGGATCTTCCGGTCCGGTTCCCACTTCGCCATGGCCGAGCGGTGCGCCACGAACAGCCGGACGATGTGGAAGGTGCCGGCGAAGAAGACCACCAGGGCGAACAGTTGCAGGGCCTGCAACAAGGCGGGGATCTCGGTGGTCGTCGGCTCCATGGGGTTCGATCAAAGGTAGCGGTGCCCGGCGCTCTACCTTCGCGCCGCGATGATCCGAGCCCCACGACCCACCAGCGATAGCTACGCCGAGACCACCCACCTCGTGTTGCCCAACGACACCAATACCCTGGGCAATCTCTTCGGTGGGCAGTTGCTCAAGTGGCTCGACATCAATTGCGCGATCAGTGCGCACCGGCACTGCAAGCGGTTGGCGGTCACGGTGGCGGTCAATCATGTCGGCTTCGACCGGCCGATCAAACTGGGCGACTTCGTCACGATCAAGAGCCATGTGAGCCGTGGATTCAGCACCAGCATGGAAGTGTGGGCTGATGTATGGGTGGAGGATCAGCAGACCGGTGAGAAGATCATGGTGACCAGCGCCATCTACACCTTCGTCGCGATCGACCAGGCGGGACGTTCCTGTACCGTTCCCGACGTCGTCCCGCAGGATGATGAGGAGCAGCGACGTTACGATGGCGCACTGCGGCGTCGCCAGCTGCGGCTCATCCTGAGCGGCAAGATGAAGGCGGCGGATGCGAACGAACTGAAAGCGCTCTTCACAGAGACGAAGTCCTAGAGACTTTCGTCCAGGCTGTTGCCGTCGAAGAGTTCGCCGGTCTCGGTGTCATGCGCGCGCAGGTCGAGTGCCCGCAGGATGGCCGCCACACAGATCGCGCTCTGGTCGCCACCATGCACATGGGCCACGATGTAGCGCACGGTCTCCCTGTCCTCCATGTGCAACTGCATGCTGATGTCGTAACCCGGCTGGCGGATGAAGAGCCAGTCGTGGTCCTGCTCCTCGGCGAAGGGCACCGCTTCCTTGATCTTCCGGATGATCCCCGTACGATCACCGATCGGCTTGGGCTTGTGCGTGGCCGGAACGTCGTTGATGGAAGGCACGTCCGGCAGGTCCTGGATGAAGATGTCCCAGCTCATTCGGCAGCGAAGGTGGCGATGGCGACGAGATCCTGGTCCTCCATGCACCGGAAATGTCCTTCTGGACAGCGCTCGTGGCCGATCTTGGAGCAGGGTCGACAGGGGAGTTGCACCTGGGCGATCCGTGCACGATCCGGATTGGTCGGGACGTAGGGCCCCATGCCGAACTCCGGGATGGTATTGCCCCATACGCTCATCACAGGCCGCTTGAATGCCGCAGCGATGTGCATCGCACCGCTGTCGTGTGCGATCACGCGAGAAGCCTGCCGGATCAGCGAGGCACTGCCCAGGATGTCAAAGAGGCCTGAGGCATCGAACACACGGCCTCCAACGGTCGAAGCGATATGGCGCGCCACCTCCTGGTCCTCCTTGCCACCGACCAACACGATAGGTCCTTGGATAAGGTGGGCGAGCTCGACAAGCTTGTGTGGTGGTAGCCGCTTGGTGGCATGCGCTGCGCCGATGGCCAGGGCGGTGTAGCCGGGTCGATGCCCCTCTGGCAGCTGGTCAAGACCGATCTCGCGTTCAGGAGGGATGAAGAGTTCCAGACCGGCTTGGTCGTTGTGGACCCCAAGGTCCTTGACGGCGCGGAAGTATCGGTCCACGATGTGTTCCTTCGGCAGACGATCCACCTTGAAGTTCACCATCAGCCACTTCTCGATGTTCAGCTTGGGGAAGCTGCTCGACCGCACGCCCAAAGCCCGCTTCACGCGGGAAGTACGGAGGTTGTGGTGCAGGTCGATGATAGCGTCGAAGCCCTCGGCCTTCAGCCGCCGGATCAGGTCGCCGAGGTCATCCTTCAGTTCATGCACCTTGTCCACATGCGGGTTGAAGCGCACGAGGTCCGCGAAGGCGGCCTTGGTCGCCACATGCACCTCGGCTCCCTGGACCTGTTGCTTCAGACCGCGCAGGACCGGGCTGGTGAGCACGATATCGCCGATGGAGGAGAAACGCAGGACGAGGACTTTCATGCAGACATGCGATCAAATGAGCATGTGGGCATGGAACCCACGGCTGCCCCTGGCCGCGCCCAAAAGTAGCCGAGGATGCGAGCAGCGATGATGTCCGCATGTGCACGGCTTCTCCGGCCTGAGCTGGAGGCCCACATGGGCGCAGGTCATGATATCTTCGCCGATGTGTTCATCGATACCCACGCACACCTGTACCACCAGCAGTTCGCGAGCGACCGCGAGGCCATGCTCGAGCGTGCCATTGCCGCTGGCGTGGGCAGGCTCTACCTGCCGAACGTTGATCACGAGAGCATCGAGGTCATGGATGCGCTCGCCGCCGCACACCCGGATACCTGTTTCCCGATGATGGGTCTTCATCCCTGTTCGGTCGGTGAGACGAACGATGCGGCGATGGCGGAGGTGGAGCGCCTCTTGCGCACCGGGCGCTACTGTGCGGTGGGCGAGATCGGGATCGATCTTTACTGGGACAAGACCTGGATCGATCAGCAACAGCAGGTCTTCAGGCAGCAGGTCCGCTGGGCCAAGGAACTGGACCTGCCGATCGTGATCCATTGCCGCAACAGTTTCGCTGAGACCATCCGTATCGTGGAGGAGGAGAACACCGATGCTTTGCGCGGGGTGTTCCACTGCTTCACCGGCTCTCCCGGTGAAGCGCAGAGGATCATCGCATTGGGCGGATTCATGCTGGGCATCGGTGGCGTGATCACTTATCCGAAGGGAGGGCTGTTCGAGACGATGCAGGTGGTCGGACCCGAGCATTGTGTGCTGGAGACCGATGCGCCTTATCTCGCTCCGGTCCCGTACCGGGGGAAGAGGAACGAAAGTGCCTACATCCCGCACATCGCTGAGAAGCTCGCCCTGGCCACAGGACGGACTGTGGCGGAGATCGCCGCGATCACCACCGCCAACGCCGAACGCCTCTTCCACCGATGAGCCAACGCTCCGTCCTGATCATCTACACAGGGGGGACCATCGGTATGGTGGCCGATCCACGCAGTGGTGCCTTGCACCCCATGGACCTGGCTCATCTGGAGGAGCAGGTGCCGGAATTGGATCGGATGAAGGTGCGACTCGGTGCGGAGTCCTTCGACCGGCCGATCGACAGCAGCGATATGCAGCCGGCGGACTGGGTGCGGATAGCGCGGATCATCGGGGAGCACTTCGACGCGTACGATGGGTTCGTCGTGCTGCATGGCAGCGACACGATGGCCTACACGGCAAGTGCGCTCAGCTTCCTGCTCGAGGGGCTGACCAAACCGGTGATCCTCACGGGATCACAGCTGCCGATCGGAACCATCCGCACCGACGCCAAGGAGAACCTGATCACCGCGATCGAGGTGGCGGCTGCTTGTAACGAGCAGGGGCGGGCCACTGTGCCCGAGGTGGCCGTCTATTTCGAATACAGCCTCTATCGCGGGAACCGGACCGTGAAAGTGCATGCCGAACGGTTCGAAGCCTTCCGCTCGCCGAACTACCCACGACTGGCTGAAGCGGGTGTTCACCTGAAGTATGATCGTGCTGCCATACTTCCGCTCCGTGCCTCCGGGCTGAAGGTCCATGAGCGTATGGATAACAGCGTTGGCGTGATCCGTTTGTTCCCAGGTATCCAGGCGGAATGGGTGCGGCATGCGCTGGGCACGCCAGGCCTGAAGGCCGTGGTGCTCACGACCTTTGGTAGCGGCAACGGCCCTACGGACCCCGGGTTCATCGCGGCGCTAGGTGAGGCCACGGAGCGGGGTATCACCGTGGTGAACGCCACGCAGTGCTTCGGGGGCAGGGTGGAGCAGGGCCGTTATGTCACGAGCCAGGCCTTTGTGGAATTGGGGGTGCTTAGTGCCGGGGACATGACCGTGGAGGCTGCGGTGACGAAGTTGATGTTCCTGCTGGGGCAAGGGCATGATGGATCGGCCTTGGCCACCGCTTTCGGAACCCCGTTGTGCGGGGAGGTCAGTGCCTGGACAAGACCGGGCAGTGCAGGTTGATCGGCGGAGAGAGAGGGATCGCGCGAAGCAGGCTTTCCCAGAAGGGGGGCATCAAGACGAAAGCCGAGTTCGCTTTGCTCACTTGCTTCTTCGTTCCTCTCATCACCCAAGCTCCGCTTGGTGCTGGTCCGAACGAAGAAGCCGCCCTTGCGGGGCGGCTTTCATCTTGGCGGAGAGAGAGGGATTGCCCGAAGCGGGCTTTCCCGGGAGGGGTGAGGCTTCGAACAAAAGCCTTGTGCACGCTTCGCGGTCACCGGCCTTTTCATCCTCCCGCTCGCTCGAACTTTGTTCGGCTCGCTGGAGAATGAAAAAGCCGCCGTGCCTTGCGGCACTGACGGCATTTGATCGGCGGAGAGAGAGGGATTCGAACCCCCGTTACCCTTTCAGGTAAACACACTTTCCAGGCGTGCGCCTTAAACCACTCGGCCATCTCTCCAGTGGGGCCGCGAAAATAGTGAAAGACGCCACTTCCAACGTCCGGAACGCACTTCCCTACCTTTGCAAGCTGTTTTCAGCATGGTCCGCATCGGCCCCATCGAACTACCGGAGTTCCCGCTCCTGCTCGCACCCATGGAGGATGTGAGCGATCCGCCGTTCCGGGCCTTGTGCAAGAAGCACGGTGCCGACCTGATGTTCACCGAGTTCATCAGCAGCGAGGGCCTGATCCGCAAGGCCGCTAAAGGGCTCAAGAAGCTGGACATCTTCGAGTCCGAACGGCCCATTGGCATCCAGCTCTTCGGCGGCAGCGAGGATGCGATGGAGGAGGCGGCGCGCATCGCGGAGGAGGCCGGACCTGAACTCATCGACATCAACTATGGATGCCCGGTGCACAAGGTGGTGAGCAAGGGTGCCGGTGCCTGCCTACTTCAGGATGTGGACAAGATGGTCCGTCTCACCGAGAAGGTGGTGAAGGCCGTTAAGCTACCGGTGACGGTGAAGACCCGCCTGGGTTGGAACGATGCCACCAAGAACATCATGGAGGTGGCCGAGCGTCTGCAGGATGTCGGCATCCAGGCGTTGAGCATCCATGGCCGCACGCGGGCACAACTGTACAAAGGCCCTGCTGATTGGACCCTGATTGGTGAGGTGAAGAACAATCCGCGGATCGGGATCCCCATCTTCGGTAACGGTGACATCGATTCGCCGGAGAAAGCCGTGGAGTATCGCGACCGTTATGGCGTGGACGGTGTGATGATCGGCCGTGCGACCATCGGTCATCCGTTCATATTCAACGAGATCAAACACTTCATCCGCACCGGTGAGCACCTGCCCCAGCCCTCGATCACGGACCGGGTGGAGGCGGCGCGTGAACACCTCCGCAGTTCGCTGGCCTGGAAAGGTCCATGGGAGGGTGTGGTGGAAATGCGACGCCACTATGGCAATTACCTCAAAGGCCTGCCGAATGTGAAGGAGGTGCGCCTGCGTCTCTGCACCGAGCGCGAGCCTGCGATCCTGGAGGAGATCCTGGACGAGGTGAAGGCGACCTACGAGCTGGCTTCGGTGGCTTGAGGACTTGACCGATCCGTCAGGCCGTTGTCTTCGCGCTCTCCAGGAAGCGCTTGCTGAGCGCGCGCAAGGGGATCCATGCCGCCACCGATCCGATGGCGAAGACCATCACGGCGATGGACACAAGGTCCGTACCCAGAACATGCACAGGATAGGCCTCCACAACGGAGTCGCTCAGCTGCACGAATCCGTAATGCTGTTGGGCCAGGCAGATGCCCAAGCCCAGCAAAAGCCCGGCCACCACACCGACCACGACGATCAGCAACCCCTCGTTGAAGAAGATCCGGCGGACCATCGCCGGAGTCGCACCCATGGCGGTGATGGTGCCCATGTCGCGGCGCTTCTCGATCATCATCATGGTCAGCGAGGCGATGATGTTGAACGCCCCGATGAGCCCGATGAAGCTGAGCACGGCGAAGGTGAAGACCTTCTCACTCGCGTTGGTGCGGTACATCAGTGCGTTCTTCTGGTAACGCGTCTTCACGATGAACGAGGGGCCGAGCCGGTCGCGTAATACCCCCGCCACCGGGTCCATCCGCTTCTTGTCGGTCAGTTCGATCTCAAGAGCACTAACGGTACCGGCCTGTCCATCGGTCAGGCTGTCATAATGCAACAACTCCGCAGCGGTGGACAAGGGAACGAGCAGGTATTTCGCGTCGAAGTCGAGGTTCATGGTGAATACGCCACGAACGGCCATGGCCACGGTCTCGAAGGCCCGCTGCTGGTATTTGCTCAGCTTGCGTCCACGCACCGGCGCGCTGATCTCCAGCGGTTGGAACACCCCATCATCCATGGGCACGCCGAGGTCCATCTTCAGGCCGATGCCGAGCAAGGCGGCCGGTCCGGTCAGTCCCTCGAAGGTCGCTTCGCCACTGTACAGGTATCGCTGCATGTGGCTCATGGAGAGGTACTGGTCCTCCACGCCCTTCATGGTGGCCACGCGCCGCTGATCCCCATTGCGCAACAGTACGTTCTCCTCGATCACCCAGCTCGTATTCCTCACTTCGGGCAGGGCGAGCACCTGTTCCACGTCGATGTCCTTGCGGTCGAAGGTCTTGCCTTCCGCCGGTGTGATCGTCAGGTCCTGGTCAAAGGGGCTGTAGATGGTGTCGACGAGGTCCGAGATGCCGTTCAGGGTGCTCAATACCACCACCATGGCGGCGGTGACCACCGCGATCACCAGGATGCTGATGGCGGTGATGATATTGATTGCGTTGGTGCTCCGCTTGGCGAAGAGGTAACGGCGGGCGAAGAGGAGCGGGAGGTTCATCGCTGGCGGGGTACGCGCATCCGTGCAAAGATGCGGTGGGATCGATCAGTACCGGGGTTGATCATCGTCGGAGCGGTTCATCCACGTGTCGTGTTCCGCTGACCAACAGGTCGCAGCGTTGCTTGGTCAGCGACCGCTCCTCGGTCGGGCCGGAAAGATCGAATGCGGACGAGATCTACCTTGTGGGTTCTATTCTGGTTCCTGGAAGTCTTGTCACATGCGAATTGATCGGGTTCTTTCAGCGTTGTCCATCGTGTTGCCCTGCACGGTTCCCATCGTCGAGGCCTCAGCTCAAGGCCGGTCCGGATTCATGAATATGACCTCCATCGGTCGAGGGTTCGGCATGGGTGATTACGTGATCAGCGCGCCCCGCTTCTATGGAGAGGTCGAAGAACCGAACGACGACATTTACTGGCGGTTCGAGACCATCAATGGCGCTTGGCTGAAGGAGGGTGTGGTATCCCTGGGGCTCGGTATCGGGTATGAGTCATATGCAGGGTCGAAACTTGGAGAGAGTCCGGCATCCAATGGGTCCTTCGGTCAGCTACCGCTCTTCCTGGACGTTAGGCTCCACCCGGGGAATGCTCCCGTCACCGTATTCGCCATGGTCCAGGCTGGTTATTCGTTCGGGATCAACCCTTTCGAGCTCCCTGCGGTCGTGGTCACCTCCGAATTGGTGATCCCTGCACAATCCGTTGAATTGAACGGAGTGCAGCTCGCCCCTGGACTCGGGCTCTTGTTCAGGCTCTCCGATGATGTGGCATTCCACCTTTCCTGCCTGTACGACTATCATCGTTTCAACTACGAGCTCATCGGCATCAGTTCGGTAGGAGGCTACATACCGGAAACGTACGCCGTGCAGTATGGTGCGGTCAGGATAGCTTCCGGGTTCGTGTTCTAGATGATCACTTCCACGCTTTCACGATCAATCCGGTCCCGGTCCGGTGCTTCATGCGCACATCGGCCATGTTCAGTATGAAGGCGATGGGGTAGGCGATGAGGTAGTAGATGGGCAGCACGATGAAGAACAACTTGCTCGCCTGGAGCATGAGCAATGGCCACTTCATGCTGAGCTTCCAGCTGACCTTGCCGGGAGCCCCATAGCTGTAGCGTGCTTCCACCTTGCTGAATCCGTTGCGCAGGCATTTCGCCTCAATGTCGTGGATGTTGTACCCATCGCGCACATGCTCCTCGATGAAGGAGCCGTCACCTTCCTCATGCACATCGCTGCCTCCCTGATCGCTCGGCGTGCTGATGATGAGCATGCCGCCATCCTTCAATGAGGTGCTGTAGCAACGCAGCGCGGCTTCGTCCTCCAGGATGTGCTCCATCACATCCACACAGACAACAAGATCGAAGGTGTCCGGCTCCTGAAAGCGGGTGACATCGCCCACATGGAACTCGACCTGCGGTCTTCCGATCCGGCTGAAGAAGGCATTGCAATCGGCCACCTGTTCCTCCTTGATATCAATGGCGGTGATCCGCGCCTGTGGCAATTTGCCGCTCAGCCAGTACGTGTATTGCCCGAAGCCGGCGCCCGCGTCATAGATGGCCGCGATGGGCCTGTTGCCCACAGCACGCTCCGTCATCCATTTCCGCAGTTCACGCTGGATGTGCCAGCAACGCAGGAGCAACAGGTCCAGCAGCTGGTAGAAGAGCTTGCGCAGGAAGGGTGTACTGTTGAAGACGACGCCCAGCCGGCGCTTCACCGGATCGTACTGCATGCTATTCGCCCTTCAGCAGTTTGTCGATCTCCTCAGCCCTGTCCAGCGAGTCATCCACGTAGAACAACAGTTCGGGTACGACACGCATCTGCTTGCCGATCCTCGTGCCGAGCGCACCACGCAACCGGTGGGCCTGGCCCTTGATCACCTCGATCACGGCCTTCTTGTCCTTCACGGGAAAGAGGCTGAGGTAGACCTTGGCCACGCCGAGGTCGGGGCTCACCCGCACTGCGGATACCGTGATGAGCCCACCGGGAAGGAGGTTCCGGCCCTCCTGCTGGAAGATGACCGCCATTTCCTTCTGGAGCAGGCTGTTCACCTTGTTCTGTCGCACGCTGTCCATTTCAACGGCGAAGGTAGGTCGGTGCCTTCATGTGGTCCTACCTTCGCAGGCCGCACGATGCGCAACTTCTTCCGGATACTCGGCTACGGCAGGCCTTACCGGCGCTTCGCGGTGCTCAATGTGGTCTTCAACCTGCTGGCCACCGTCTTCCACCTCGCCTCGCTGCTGTTGTTCATCCCCTTTCTTCGGCTCCTGCTCGGGCAGGTGAAGCCGGTGGATGTCCGCCCCGCGGTTCTGTGGACACGAGAAGGACTGGAAGGCACCTTCAACTGGGGGCTTACCCAGCTGATCGAGCGGAACGGCCAGATGGGCGCCTTGTTGACCATCAGCATCACGGTGGTGGTGATCTTCCTGTTCAAGAACCTCTTCAGGTACCTGGCCGTGGTGGCCATCTGCAACTTCCGCAACTACATCGTGCGCGACATCCGGGCGGCGGTCTATGACAAGATGCTCGAGCTGCCCCTGCGCTACCACAGCGGCGAACGCAAGGGGGACCTGCTCGCCCTCATCACCAGCGACATGCACGTGATGGAGTACAGCGTGATGTTCTACATCGAGATGGTCTTCCGCGAGCCCATCGCCATCCTGCTCTTCCTGGGCACCATGATCACCATCGCACCGCAGCTCACGTTGATCGCCCTGTTGTTGCTGCCGGTAAGTGGACTGCTCATCGGCCGGATCAGCAAGAGCCTGAAGCGCAAGAGCACCCGTGTGCAGGAGAAGAACGCCGACCTGCTGGCACGTGTGGAGGAGACGCTGACCGGCATCCGGGTGATCAAGGCCTTCAATGGCGAAGGGGACATGCGCAGGCGTTTCGCACGCGAGAACGAGATGCTCACCCGCAGCAGCATCGCCATGCTGAACCGCCAGGACATCGCCTCACCATTGAGCGAGACCTTGGGCGCTGCGGTCATGGCGACCATCGCGTATCTCGGCGGATCCTACGTACTTGGTGCCGAGCCCACGCTCACGGGCGACAGCTTCCTGGGTTTCATCATCATCTTCTCCCAGCTGCTGCCGCCGATCAAGGGCTTCTCCCAGGGCTATTCGGCGATCGTGCGTGGGTCAGCGAGCGGGCAGCGGCTCTTCGACCTGCTGGCCGTGGAGAACACCGTGAAGGAGCGGCCCGACGCCATGCCCATCAGCGGGTTCAACGACCGCATCGAGTTCCAGGGCGTGACCTTCGCTTACGAAGCGCCACCACGAGCCGGGACGGACCATGAGCGTAGAGCCGTCCTGCAGGATATCGAGTTGACGATACCGAAAGGGAAGAGCGTGGCCTTGGTGGGAACGAGCGGTAGCGGGAAGACGACGCTTGCCGGTCTGTTGCCGCGCTTCTTCGATGTGACGGAGGGACGAGTGCTGCTGGACGGCAACGACCTGCGCGACCTTCGGATCAATGACATCCGCGCCTTGATGGGCATCGTGACACAGGACAGCATCCTCTTCAACGACACGGTGGCGAACAACATCGCCTTTGGTACGCCGGGTGTCGCACAGGCGGACATTGAACGGGCCGCACGCATCGCGAACGCGCACGGTTTCATCGAACAGTTGGAGGAGGGCTATCAGACGAACATCGGCGATGGTGGGAACCGCCTGAGCGGCGGCCAGAAGCAGCGCCTGGCCATCGCGCGTGCCGTGTTGAAGAACCCGCCGATCCTGATCCTCGACGAGGCGACGAGCGCGCTGGATACGGAGAGCGAACGACTCGTGCAGGAGGCGCTCTTCAAGATGCTCGAAGGGCGTACGAGCCTGGTGATCGCTCACCGGTTGAGCACGATCCAGCACTGCGATGAGATCTGTGTGATGCAGCAGGGACGGATCATCGAGCGCGGCACCCACCAGCAGTTGTACGATGCAGGCGGGCAGTACCGCAAGCTCTGCGACATGCAGGCCTTCGGCTGAGGCCGCTACATTCACCGCGATGTCCTCTGGAACACACCCGCGGATCTTCGGGCTCGACCTGGTGCGCGCCCTCGCTGCGGTGATCGTGGTCTACTCCCATGCGGATGACCTGCTGGACGAGCATTGGCCGCGGAACCCCGGAGCCTCCGCCATGGACGGTGTGGATCTCTTCTTCGTGCTCAGTGGCTTCCTCATCGGCAACATCCTCATCCGCCTGTCCGTGGCCTCGGAGATACCCTGGTGGCGCCGCCTGCTCGACTTCTGGCAGCGCCGCTGGTTGCGCACCCTCCCGAACTACTACCTCTTCCTGCTGGTCAACATCATCATGGTGTACATGGGTTGGTCCATGGGCCTGTTGAACGTGAACACGCTGGCCTACTTCGTCTTCCTGCAGAACTTCATCATCCCGCTCGATCTCTTCTTCTGGGAGTCCTGGTCCCTGGCCGTGGAGGAGTGGTTCTACCTGCTCTTCCCATTGCTTCTGGTGGTTCTGGCCTGGCGCCGATCACCGAAGTGGGGCTACCTGGTCTGTACACTGATCATGATAACCGTACCGATCCTGTTGCGCTATCCGGCAATGGAGGCGGTGGGCACGCCCTTCATGCTCGACCTGCTCGTCCGGAAGATCGTGGTGCTTCGCTTCGACACGATCGGCTATGGCGTGCTCGTGGCCTGGCTCGTGTACCATGTGCCGAACATCTTCTCCGCGCGACGTGTGGAGCTGTTCCTGCTCGGGGCGTTGTTGCTCACCGTTGCGATCCTCCTTCGCGGCGAGAACAACCTCCTGTACATGGGTACCTTGTTCCTGGTGCTTTCCGGTTCGGGCATGGCGCTCATGCTTCCGTTCATGGCGGGCTGGCACAAGGTGGGCCGTTGGGGAAGGTTGGTCACCTTCCTGAGCCGTGTATCCTATGCGCTCTACCTCGTGCACATGCCTGTCCGCTCACTCTATCTGGAACTGATGCCCGGTCGGTCGCTTGCGGTGAGCCTCGTGTTGTACGCCGGTTATTGGATGGTCAGCATCGCACTCGCGGCCCTTGTCTACCGCTACTGGGAGCGCCCCTTCATGGCGCTGCGCGATGGTCTGTCCGATCGTATCCTGTCGCCGGTCAGTCGCGTTTCTTGAACAGGCGATCGAAGATGTTGCGTCTTTCGGGGTCGTCCCGTGGCTCCTTCTCCTTGCGCTCCGACCGTCCGAAGGCCTCCTGGATCAGCCGTTCAAGGAAGTCCGGCTCCCGTCCCGGGTCACAGTCGAGGTCGGGTTCGTGGTCAACCGGCCAGGAGAAGGGGAGGAGATAACGCTTGCGCAGGTCCGGTGCGCGTTCGATCCTTGCGAGCACCTTGCCAGCGATCGGCAGGGCCAGCTGACCACCGGTCCCGTTCGCGCTGCGGAAGTGCACCGAATTGCTGAAGGCACCCACCCAGGTGCCGATGACCAGTCCCGGTGTGTAGGCCACGAACCAGGCGTCGCCGTGATCCTGGGAGGTTCCGGTCTTCCCGGCGAGCGGGGCCTTGATGCCGAAGCGCGATCGCAACGCCGTTCCCGTACCCTGGTCCACTGCACGTTGCAGCATGGCGGTGATATCGGCGGCCACGCTCGGTGAGAGGGCCTGCGTGGACTTCGGTTCCCGGGCGCGGTACAATTCGCGGCCCTGTGCGTCAGTGATCCTTGTGATGAATTGGGGAGAAGTGATCCTTCCCTGTTGCGCGAAGGCACCGAAGGCGGGAACGATCTCGCGCAGAGAGACGTCGACCGCGCCGAGCGCCATGGCCGGTTTGTCCACCTCCTTGGTCGGAAGGCCGAGCGCGGTCATTGTGCGTGAAAGGGTGTCCGTTCCGGTGCGGAAGTAGAGGTCAACGGTGGGGCGGTTCATGCTCTTTGCCAATGCATACCACATGGCCACCTGTCCACCCGTGGTGTCCTTGTCGTAGTTGTCCGGTGCCCAGTCATCGAACTCGGTGTAGGTCTTCCGGTCGTTGTCCAGGTAGGTGCAGGGGTCCAGCCCACGCTCCAATGCGGCTGCATAGACCACCGGCTTGATGGTGCTTGCGATGGGCCGTCGCGCGGTCACCAGGTCGTAGGGCAGATAGCGGTGATCGTTCCCGCCCACCCATGCGCGCACCGCACCGCTCGCAGGTTCCATCATCAGCACGGCGCCGTTCAGCAACTTGTGGTAGTGCCAGAGGCTGTCGCGGTAGCTGAGGGTATCGATCCGACGTGCCTGATGATCGTACACTTCACAAACGATGCGTTCCTTGCTGCGCCATCGCTTGCCTCCCCGCTTCTCCATGTCCTTCTCCCAGCGGTTGCGCTCCTTGGAGGCTCGAAGCTCCGCATCCAACTTCGGTTGCATGGCGGCGAGGTGCTGATGCACCGCGATATGTGCCATGCGCTGCAGGTCAGCGTCCAGGGTGGTCGTTATCCGCAGGCCGTCTTTCCGGATGTCGTAGTGTCCACCATCCGGTCTCGACAGGCCTTCGAGTATGGACCGAGCTTCGCGTTCCACATGCTTCACGAAGTAGCCGTGGATGTCCAATGCATCACCGCCGGTATAGTTCAACGTGAGCGGCAGCGCGCGCAGGCTGTCCACTGCGTGCCGGTCGAGGTCGCCGTGCCGGTGCATCTGCTCGAAGACCTGGTCCCGTCGGCCCTTGGATGCTTCGGGATGCAAGCGTGGGTTGTAGCGCGTGTTCGCCTTCAGCATGCCGACCAGCACCGCACTCTCCTGTACGAGCAGCTTGCGCGCCGGTTTGCCGAAGTAGCGTTGTGCGGCGGCTTCGATGCCGAAGGTGTTCTCACCGAAAGGCACCGAGTTCAGATAGAGCAGGAGCACATCCTCCTTCTTCAACACGCGCTCCAGGCGCTGCGCGACAAGCGCTTCCTTCATCTTGTTCACCGGTACCGTGAGCAGGCCATGACGTTCGCGCCCGTACAGGTTCTTTATGATCTGCTGGGAGATCGTGCTGCCCCCGCCGCCGCTTCTATCGCGCCCGAGCAGCGTGCGGAAGAAGACCCGGATGTAGCTGCGTCCATCCACACCCTGGTGACTGAAGAAGCGGGCATCCTCCGTGGCGACCAACGCGTTCACCAGGTGCTTCGGCAGGTCCTTGTACGTCACGTTGGTCCTGTCCTCGGCGAACAACTTGCCGATCAGCTCCCCGTCACGGTCCATGACCAGCGTGGCCTGTTCATGTTGGATAGAGGAAAGCTCGTCCTCGGATGGCAGCCGTCCGAAGGCACCGCTCCGTACCAGCTGCATCAGCGTGAAGAAGGTGATCAGCATCAGCGCCAGGAAGGCGATCACGAGCTTGCCCCAGGGCAGCCGCTTCCGGCCCTTGGATCCCTTCTTCTTCCTCACGGGTCTTCGTTTCGCAGCCATCCGCACCTCCTAACGTACGGACCGTACCGATCCGTTCAAGTCAACCCTCATTCCTCCTCGTAGCTGTCCTTGAACAACAGGTCGCTTTCATAAGGGTAGCGTGCGGTGTGGATGGCCTTCACCCGTTCATACAGCAACTTCCGCAGGCCATCGATGTTGATGCGCTCCGCTGCGCTGATGAAGATCACATCCTCGCCGTTCATCCGGGCCATCCATGTGGCCTTGAGTTCGTCCAGCGAATATTGGTCCTCCCGCTTCGGCGCCAGGTCGTCGGGGTCATGCGCCGCTGGGCTGTAGGCATCGATCTTGTTGAAGACGAGGATCACGGGCTTGCCCCCCGCGCCGATCTCGTTCAGGGTCTGGCGAACCGTTTCGTATTGCTCCTCGAAGTTGTGGTGGCTGATGTCGACGACATGGAGGAGCAGGTCGGCCTCACGTGTTTCGTCGAGCGTGCTCTTGAAGCTCTCGATGAGCTGGGTGGGCAGCTTGCGGATGAAGCCCACCGTGTCGCTCATCAGGAAGGGCAGGTTGCCCAGGACGATCTTGCGCACCGTCGTGTCCAGGGTGGCGAACAGCTTGTTCTCCGCGAAGACCTCGGTCTTGCTCATGAGGGTCATGAGCGTGCTCTTGCCCACATTGGTATAGCCCACCACGGCCACACGCACCAGCTTCCCGCGGTTGCCCCGCTGGGTGGCCATCTGCTTGTCGATCTGCTTGAGCTGTCCCTTCAACAGGGCGATGCGGTCGCGGATCAACCGGCGGTCGGTCTCGATCTCCTTCTCACCCGCACCACCGCGCGTACCGGTACCACCACGCTGGCGCTCCAGGTGGGTCCAGAGTTTGGTGAGCCGCGGAAGCATGTACTCGTACTGTGCCAGTTCCACCTGCGTCTTGGCGTGGGCGGTGCGCGCACGTCGCGCGAAGATGTCCAGGATCAGTCGCGGTCTGTCCAATACCGGAGTGCCCAGTTCCTTCTCCAGGTTGCGCTGCTGGGCAGGTGTCAGTTCATCGTCGAAGATGACGGAATCGGCCCCGTTCTCCTTCATCCAGGCCTTCACCTCGGCGAGCTTTCCACTGCCGATGTACGTGCGGCCATCGGGCTTGTGCAGCTTCTGCGTGAATCGCTTCAAGGTGCTGATGTCCGCCGTGGTGGCCAGGAACTCCAGCTCGTCCAGGTACTCCTTCACCTGGTCCATGTCCTGATGGTCGGTGATGAGTCCGATCAGGACGGCGCTCTCCGCCTTGTTCTTGAGTTCCGCCGGGTCGATCATTTCGTCCCGCCCAAGGTGCGGACGTAGGCCACGACCGCCTCGATCTCGTTGGTGTTCAGCACCTGCTTGTATGGAGCCATGGCACCCTTGCCATTCTTCACGACCGCCATCATCTCTTCCGTTGTCAATGTGGATGCCGTGAGGTCCTTCGCGCCGTTCAAGCCTGCCTTACCGTCGCGGCCATGGCACAGGGTGCAGTTCATGTTGAAGATGGCCTTGCCCGGCGAGGCCTCTGCGGTCATGTGATCCTCGTCCGTCCCGCTCGCACTGCCACAGGCGAGTACGAGCACGGCGATGCCCCACGCAAGGATGTGCAGGTGCCTCATAGCCATGAACGACCGTGACCGAGTTCGGTGAACGGCCAGGGGATGGCCCAGAGCATCAAGGCGAGGGCGATGAGGTAGAAGATGGCGATGCGCTTCTGTTTCACCTGCTCCTCCTTCGCGCGCTTGGCCGTGGAACGGCCGATCGTGACAAGGGCGATGGCGATCACCATGGTGCCGATGTGCTCCATCTTCCAGAAACGACCTTCCGGACCCTGCATCATGGTGTACTGCTTGAAGTTGATCAGGTAAAGGATGAGCCCGACCACCAACTGCACATGGCAAAGCACCATCGCCACGATGGACAGTGCACGTTCGTAGGTGAGGATCGGCCGCTTGAACAACATGCCACGCAGGTGGACCAGTCCAGCAAAGGCAACGGTGATGAGCACCCCGTAGCGGATGAGGCTGTGTGCGAAGACGAGGAAGGGATTATCCATAGGAGCAGGAGAGAATAGGCGCCAAATGTAGGCGCCCTGCATCATGCGGGTCCATAGCCGAGGCGTGCACGGACCCGATCAAGGACCACCGTGGCCACGGCCGTTGCCTTCTCGGCACCGATGCGCAACTGTGCGTCCAGTTCTCCGCGATCCGCCATGAGCTCGGCGAACCGGGCCCGTTGCGCGCCATGACCGTCGAGGAGCACCGCCAGCAACTCCTTCTTGGCATGCCCGTAGCCATAACCGCCACGTTCATAGTTCTCACGCATGCGCTGGACCTCTTCTGGCGCTGCCACAAGCTTGTAGATGGCGAAGACGTTGTCCTTGTCCGGATCCTTCGGTGCCTCGAGCGGTGTGCTGTCCGTGACGATCCCCATCACCTGCTGCTTCAGCTCCTTTTCAGGCGCGAAGATCTGGATGGTGTTGCCGCGGCTCTTGCTCATCTTCTCACCGTCCGTGCCCGGCACGATCATCACCTCCTTCTCCACCCGTGCCTCGGGCACGATCAAGGTCTCGCCCATGTGATGGTTGAAGCGCTCGGCCACGTCCCGTGCCATCTCCAGGTGTTGCAACTGGTCCTTGCCAACGGGTACCTGGTGTACATCGTAGAGCAGGATGTCCGCGGCCATGAGCATAGGGTAGACGAAGAGCCCCCCATTCACATCCTCCAGACGGTCCGCCTTGTCCTTGAAGCTGTGGGCAAGCGCCAGTCTGGAATAGGGGAAGAAGCAGCTCAAGTACCAGGTCAATTCCGTCACCATGGGCACGTCGCTCTGGCGGTAGAACACCGTACGCGCGGGGTCCAGTCCGCAAGCAAGCCAGGCTGCCGCCACACCATAGGTGTTCTCGCGCAGCAACGCAGGGTCCTTGATCTGCGTGAGGCTGTGCAGGTCGGCGATGAAGAGGTAGGATTCGTTCCGGTCGTCGCGGCTTAGGGCGATGGCCGGGGCGATGGCGCCGAGCACATTACCAAGGTGAGGGACCCCGGTGCTCTGGATGCCGGTGAGGATGCGTGCCATGGGGGCCGCGAAGTTAGCCGGGCCTGTGGCACCCATCGGTGGTGTTCCGCGCGAGTAAATTCGCCCCCCTTTCCATGGCCGCAGCAGAAGCAACGATCATCGGGCGCCAACGGGTGGTCCCCGGCGAAGACCGCCGCTCGGTCCTGCTCAAGTGGCTCTTCCTGCCCCTGCGCTGGCTCTACAAGCTCTACTTCGCCGTGGTGTTCTTCGGTTCGTTGGTGGTGCTCTACCTGCCATTCCGCGTCCTGCTGTTCCGACCGCATCGTTACCAGCGTGCCTTCCGGTTGAAGCGCGCATGGGCCTTCTTCCTGCAATGTGCTTTGGGGATCCCCCTGCGGATCGAACGGAAGGGAGAGCTTCCGAACGCGCCTTACATCATCTGTTGCAATCACAGCAGCTACCTGGACATCATCCAGATGTACAACCTGGTGCCGACCTACTTCCTGTTCATGGGCAAGTACGAGCTGCTGCGCTGGCCGCTCTTCAACATCTTCTTCAAGGGGATGAACATCGCCGTGAACCGGGGCGATCGCGTGGAGGCGGCCAAGGCATTCCGAAAGGCGGCGGATACATTGGACCGCGGTGTGAGCCTGGCGCTTTTCCCCGAAGGGACCATCCCGGCCTTCACCCCGCGCATGAAGCCCTTCAAGGATGGAGCGTTCCGGCTGGCCATCGAGAAGCAGGTCCCCATCGTCCCCATCACCTTCGTGGACCACTGGCGGCTATTCGGGGAGCCGGCCGAGTTCCTGAGTCGCGCAAGGCCGGGTATCGCACGCGCTGTGGTGCATGCTCCGATCCCGACCGAAGGACTAACCATGGATGATCTGGTAGCTTTGCGCGACCGCGTCTACCGCACCATCGAAGAACCGCTGTTACGACCATGAGGATCACCGAGGAGACACTCGACCGGATCGCCGAACTGGCGCGCCTCGACGTGAGTGATCCCGCGACCCGGGCCACCCTGCTCGCGGACATGCAGCGGGTGATCGACTTCGTTGAGAAGTTGAACGAGGTGGACACGAAAGGGGTCGAGCCCCTCATGTTCATGACCGACGAGACCGATGTGCTTCGTGAGGACGTGGCCTCCGTCGAGATCACCAAGCAGGAGGCGCTGTCCAACGCACCCGTGAAGGACAGCGACTACTTCAAGGTACCTCGCGTGGTGGACAAGGGCTGAGCCCGCGGATCCCCCGTCCCATTGTTGAGGAACTTTCAGGCCGAGGGAGCGTACAACGCCCTCGCAAGCGCAATTTCGTCGCGCCGGACCCTGTACGAACATCAGGCGATCACATCCCATGCGATCATTCATCTCCCGCTATCCTGTTCTCACGCTGGCCGTTATCGTGCTGTCCATCCAGTTGGGCATCGTGCTCTACGCCTCATCCCTCATGGTCGAGGGTAAGCGGATGCATGATTCCCCTGAGGCGCACATGGTCTTCCGGTTCCGGGTCTTCTGGCCCCTTGTCTTCGCTGTACTGCTCACCTGGTACCTGGAGGGTAAACAGGGGCTCTACAAATTGTTCGGGGCCTACCGGATCTGGCGTGTGCCAGGAAAGTGGTGGGCATTCGCCGCATCCTGGAAGTTCCTGTTCTGCTACCTCGGCTGGGCCATTGCTGACCTTGCCGGCTGGCTGCCCTGGCCCGGCGCCGCGCAGCCCATGTTCTCCGAAGGACCGAACGGTGAGCGCATGCACATCATCAATCTCCTCTTCGGCATGCCCTTCATCATCGGCATCGCGCTGGTGGAGGAGACCACCTGGATGAAGTATTGCGCGACGCGCCTGCAGGACAAGTACAGCGCGTTCGTCTCATGCACCCTTACCGGTGTGATCTGGGGCTTGTGGTACCTGCCCATGCTCCTGCTCGGCGAAGGCGTTCCCGACGGCATCCCATGGTACTTCTTCCTGCTCAGCATGATCGGCCTGGCCATCCTGCTGGGGTGGGTGTACAACATGACCCATAGTGGACTGATCCTCCTGATCATGCAGCTGATCAGCAACATCGCGTTCTATGTCATGCCCGCCCTGCCAGTGGCCCACGATGGGGATCCAAGCTGGGTGATGGTCTTCGTGTGGGTGGAGGTGGCCGTCGCCGCGTTCGTGGTGATCAGGTATGGCCCGAAGGACATGGGTCTCGGACCACGGCCCACATGGACCGACCCGAAGATCCCCGACTGGAAGCCTTCCAGGAAGAAGAAGGACCCACAGCTGGCCACGGCCTGACCCGATAAGATCATGGACAACGCCTTCATCGCCACGACCTTCGATTGGGACCATCGCACGCCGAAGGATTGGCAGCGGTTCGTCAACAAAGTGCTGCGCAAATTCCGGATCGGGGCGCAACTGACACCGGTGCCTGGGAACATGGCCAACGTGGAAGCCCGGATGAACCTCTTCCATCTTCTCGAACAGACCGTTGCGAACAAGGTGCCCGGTGACGTGGTGGATGTCGGCTGCAACGCCGGGGACAGCACCATCGTCATGCAACGCGTGATCTCCGCGTTGGCCCCCGGGAAGCAGGTGCATGCCTACGACAGCTTCGAGGGCCTGCCGGAGCTATCGACCAATGACAGCAAGGACGGCGTGTACCAGAAAGGATACATGGCCGCAGGGTTGGACCTCTTCACGCAGAAGTTCAACAAGTTGGGGCTTAAGATGCCCCATACGCACAAGGGCTGGTTCGAGGAGACCATCCCTTCCCAGTTGCCGGACCGGATCAGCTTCGCGTTGATCGACGGCGACCTGTACGAGTCGACGCGTCACGTGCTTCCCCATCTCTATGAACGCATGGCACCCGGTGCCATCGGCATGATCGCGGTCTATTACGACGAGGCGATCTACCCGCGGAAGGGCCTGCCTGGAGGCTACAAGTCTCCCGGAGTGAAGCGGGCCACCGACGAGTTCTTCAAGGACAAGCCGGAGAAGGTATCCCTGCTCTACGCCAACGAGTATTCGAACGGGTACTTCCGCAAGCTGTGACCGCACTTTCGGTATCGTAACGCCGTCCGGGGTCCTTGCAACCACGACTCGACCCTGCTTCGCACCTTTGCCTCCATGTACGGAAGCATCAAGGAGCACCTCAGCCATGAACTGAGGTCCATCGAGGAGGCCGGCCTCTTCAAACGCGAACGCATCATCACCAGCGAGCAGGGCGCGGAGATCATCGTGAACGGCCGGAAGGTGCTGAACTTCTGCGCCAACAACTACCTCGGCCTCTCCTCACACCCCGAGGTGACCAAGGCAGCGCACGCCACCCTCGACTCCCACGGCTATGGGATGAGCAGTGTGCGCTTCATCTGCGGTACACAGGATATCCATAAGGAGCTGGAGGCGAAGCTCTCGGCATTCCATTCGTTGGATGATACCATCCTTTACGCCGCCTGTTTCGATGCCAATGGCGGGGTGTTCGAACCCCTGCTCACCGAGCTCGACGCCATCATCAGTGACTCACTGAACCATGCGAGCATCATCGATGGGGTGCGCCTGTGCAAGGCCATGCGTTACCGCTACGCGAACAACGACATGGCCGATCTGGAGCAACAGCTCAAGACCGCGCGCAAGGACGGGGCCCGCCACATTCTCATCGTCACCGACGGTGTCTTCAGCATGGACGGGATCGTGGCCGACCTGAAGGGTGTCTGTGACCTTGCGGACAAGTACGAGGCCATGGTGATGGTGGATGAATGTCATGCCGCCGGATTCATCGGGAAGACCGGCCGCGGCAGTGTCGAACATTGCGGCGTCACGGGTCGAGTGGACATCATCACCGGCACCCTGGGTAAGGCATTGGGTGGTGCCATGGGTGGTTATACGAGTGCACGCAAGGAGATCGTGGAACTGTTGCGGCAGCGAAGCCGCCCCTACCTCTTCAGCAACTCGCTCGCACCGTCCATCGTGGGTGCCTCCATCCGTGTGATCGACCTGCTGAGCAGCACGACGGAACTGCGTGACCGACTGGAGGCGAACGTGGATCGTTTCCGATCAGGGATCGAAGCGCTCGGCTTCAAGACCCGTGGTGCCGGAGCAGCCATCGTGCCGGTCATGCTCGGCGACGCACGCTTGAGCCAGGTGATGGCGGATCGCTTGTTGGAAGAAGGCATCTATGTCATCGGCTTCTTCTATCCGGTGGTGCCGAAGGACACGGCCCGCATACGGGTCCAACTGAGCGCGGCACACACCGACGTCCACATCGATCACGCGCTCGCCGCGTTCGGGAAGGTGGGGAAGGAGCTCGGGGTGATCGCCTGAGGTCGGGGTACGCAGAGGATCCTGTCCATCCGTTCGCCCGCGAATTCCGTATTTGACCGCTTTGTCTTTTCTTCGCGGTGGACCCCTCCACCTGGTGGTGGCTCTCCCCCCGGGGGTTCATGGATCGAACGTTCATCGGAGATATCAATAGGGGGAATGGGACAATTGAGGGAGATGGAGGCCATGCCGCAACTGTTGGCCTGCATGGTCACGGCACAGGCACTTGTGCACGCTTTCCGGAACGACAGGTTCATCCTCGGGTATAGTGGCCACTTCGGCGACGACCTCACCAGTCGGTTGCTGGACCTGAGCGATCAGTTGATCACGGCCATGAGCGGTCCCTCGGCCCAGCGAAAGCGCCTGGCCTTCCTGCTCGTGGAGGCCTACCAGAACATCATACGCCACCGTGCCGACCTGCCCACCCATGTCAGTTCGGGTGAAGGGCGCAGTTTCTTCAGCTGCCGGGCCAACCCTGCCGGCCAGGACCTGGTGGCCATCAATGGCGTTTCCAGATGGCGGGTGGACGCCCTTGCCGATCAATTGGCGGCCATACGCGGAATGGACCACACGGAGCTCAAGGAGCTCTCCATGCGGATGCTCCAGCTTCCATCCGAGGGCCGTGGTGCCGGGGTGGGCTTCATCGAGATGACACGGAAGTCGGGGAACGATCTGGGCCATATGCTCCGCGGTCTGGGTGAGGATCACGCGCTCTTCGCCCTGGCAGTGCGAACGGGTGATGCGCATCCACATGAGAAGATCATCCGGGAGGCGGCCATCCTCCATGGCACGGTCGTGATGAACGACATCCTGCTCTACCATGCCGGTCACACCATGCCCGGGGTGTCCAGCGTCGTTGCTGATGTGATCAGCAATGATCTGGAGGGTGTGGATGAGGTCGGTCCGGCGGAGGCTTGTGGAGCCTGCTATGCCCGGACCGCCGTGCTGTTGGAAGAGCTGAGCCCCGGAAGAAGGAGCGTGTGCGTGATCGCTCGTGCGGCTGAGGACCTGCTCCTCATTCAAGGGGTGGAAACGGATGCGGTGGGGGCCGCCGAACAGCTCGTGTCCTTGAAGGGGCGGTTGGCGATCACGGATGTGACCGGGCCGAACGGTCCCGCCGCATCCGCCAGCGTGGGTGGGAGCCCGGAGCGCCCCATCCTTCTGGTCGCACAAAGGGTCTGAGTCGACCCGGGTCCGTTGGCGGGGCCGGCTGTCCACACCAGTTTGTTGGTTTTCCGGAAGAAGGATCTATCTTCGCACCCCGTTTCCGGGAAACCAGCCTTTTAAACCCACGAACCGTGGCATCGACGACCCACACAACCAGCATGGCCAGCACGGCCACCGTGCAGCCCGAATGGCTGCTGGTAGATGCTGAGAATGAGACACTTGGCCGCCTTGCCAGCAAGGTGGCGATGATCGTGCGCGGCAAGCACAAGCCCACCTTCACTCCGCATGTGAATTGCGGTGACCATGTGGTGGTGGTCAATGCCGACAAGATCCGCCTCACCGGCAACAAGCTTGACGACAAGGAGTACCAGCGTTACAGCATGTACCCCGGCGGCCAGCGTCGTGAGGTGGCCCGCAAACTCCTCGGACGCAAGCCGGAGGCGGTGCTGGAACACGCGGTACGTGGCATGTTGCCGAAGAACCGACTGGGTCGCCGGCTGTTCAACAACCTGCATGTCGTGGCAGGCACCGCACACAAGCACGACGCACAGAAGCCTCGCAAGTTCGACCTGAACACGATCAAGTAAGATGGAAGCCGTCAACAGCCTTGGCCGCCGCAAGACCGCGGTCGCACGCGTGGTCCTCTCAGCAGGTTCCGGCGTGATCACCGTGAACGGCCGCGAAAGCGGAGAATATTTCCCGGTCACCATCCAGCAGTACAAGCTGCAGCAGCCCTTCACCCTCACCGAAACGGTGGGTAAGTACGATGTGACCGCCACGGTCGATGGCGGTGGCATCACCGGCCAGGTGGAAGCCGTGCGTCTGGGCATCGCCCGCGCATTGGTGAAGATCGACGCCGAGCACAAACCGAAACTCAAGGCCGAGGAACTGATGACCCGTGACCCACGTGCCGTGGAACGGAAGAAGTTCGGACGCAAGAAGGCGCGGAAGCGTTACCAGTTCAGCAAGCGTTAAGGTCCCAGCGCTTGTTCAGGATCCAATCCCGCTGGACTCTTCGGAAACGAAGGCTACCAGCGGGATGCCTGTATCAACGGGAACAAGGAAAGTGAACGACAACAAGATGGCACGTCTCGAATTCAAACAGCTGCTCGACGCCGGGGTGCACTTCGGCCACCTCAAGCGCAAGTGGAACTCGAACATGGCCCCCT
>JAGQVR010000029.1 GCA_020437875.1 Flavobacteriales bacterium | reverse complement strand
CCAGGATTCATGAGGACCGGTGGGGCGCGCAACGGGGAAGGGGCCTGGGACGTGGTGATCCGGCCGCGCAGGTCCCTGTTCGACATGGACCTCAAGGGCGTGTGGCAGTACCGGGACCTGGTGCGCCTGCTGGTGCGGCGGGACGTCATCGCCGTGTACAAACAGACCGTGTTGGGCCCCCTCTGGCACATCATCCAGCCGCTCACCACCACCATCACCTTCACGGTGATCTTCGGCATGGTGGCCCGCCTGAGCCCGGAAGGGGTGCCCGCCGTGCTGTTCTACATGAGCGGCATCGTGGCCTGGAACTACTTCTCCACGGTGGTCACCAAGACCTCCAAGACCTTCATCGGCAACACCAACCTGATGTCCAAGGTCTACTTTCCCCGGCTGGTGGTGCCTCTCAGCACCGCCCTCAGCAGCCTGGTCTCCTTCGGTATCCAGTTCGCCACCATGCTGGCCTTCTTCCTCTGGTACCACCTGTTCAACGACGGATTCACCTGGCGGCCGGCCCCGACCATCCTGCTGCTGCCCTTGCTCGTGGTGGTGATGGCCCTGCTGGGGCTGGGGGCCGGCATCATCGTTTCGGCGCTCACCACCAAGTACCGTGACCTGAGCTTCCTGGTGGGCTTCGGCGTGCAGCTGCTCATGTACGCCAGCCCGGTCATCTTCCCCCTGTCCCTCCTGCAGGGCCGCCCCACGCTGGAGCTGATCCTGCGCATCAATCCCATGACCCCGGTGATCGAGGCCGTCCGCACCATGCTTTTCGGCGGGGCGCTCGATTGGACCGGCCTGGCCTATGCCACCGGGTCCACGGTGGTGGTGCTCTTCGCGGGGCTGTTGCTCTTCCAGCGTGTCGAACGGTCGTTCGCGGACATCGTGTAGCATGGAGGCACCGGTGGTGATCGATGTGGAGGGACTGGGCAAGCGCTACCGGCTGGGCGTGATCGGCGGTGCCACCCTGAGCGACGAGGTGAAGGTGGCCCTGGCCCGCCTGCGCGGACGCCCCAACCCGCTGGTGCCCGTGGGAAAGGAGGTGGACGGCCAGCGCGTGGGCGAGCACTTCTGGGCGCTGCGCGACGTGTCCTTCCAGGTGCGCCAGGGCGAGATCCTGGGCATCGTGGGCAAGAACGGCGCCGGCAAGAGCACGCTGCTCAAACTGCTCTCCCGCATCACCCTGCCCACCACCGGCCAGGTGCGCATGAAGGGCCGCAACGCCAGCCTCCTCGAAGTGGGCACCGGTTTCCATCCCGAGCTCACCGGCCGGGAGAACATCTACCTCAACGGGGCCATCCTCGGCATGCGCCGCGCCGAGATCGACCGCAAGCTCGAGGAGATCGTCGCCTTCAGCGGCATCCAACACCACATCGATACGCCCACCAAGCGCTACAGCAGCGGCATGAAGGTCCGTCTCGGCTTCGCCGTGGCGGCCCACCTGGAACCCGAGATCCTCATCATCGACGAGGTGCTCGCCGTGGGCGATGCCGAGTTCCAGCGCAAGTGCCTGGGCAAGATGCGCGAGGTCTCCACCAGCGGCCGCACCATCCTCTTCGTCAGCCACAACATGGCCTCCGTCCGAAGCCTCTGCTCCCGCGTCATCTGGCTGCACGACGGGACCGTGCACCGCGATGGCGATACCGACACCGTGGTGCGCGACTACCTGAGCACCTACTCCACCAAACGCGCCCTGGTGGAATGGACCTTGGACCAGGCCCCGGAGGCCGGCGGCACCCGGCTCACCCGCGTGGAGGTGCACGCCCCCGAACGTGACGAGGTGCTCAGCGTGAGGAAACCCCTGCACCTGGACATCGACCTGCACACCGAGCTCACCGACGGCGACCTCAATGTGGGCATCCACGTTTACAATGGCGACGACATCCTGGCCTTCGCCGGCTCCTGGCGCGATGCCTGCCCCGAACACCCGCGTCTCACCCCGGGCCACCACCGGCTGCGTTGCACCGTGCCCGGCGACCTCCTCAACGAGGGCGAGTACCGCGTGGTGGTCAACTTCTTCCGGCGGGGCAAGCTGCTACTCCAAAAGGAAAACACCGTCACCTTCGAGATGCACGACCTGGAACGCCAGGGCAGCTACTTCGGCGTGCGCAAGGGTGTGTTCAGACCCCGCCTGGCATGGCAGAGCACCCCGCTAAACGCTGGTTGAAGCGCCTGGCCGAACCCCTGCGCCCGCGGCTGCGGCCGGGGCTGTTCATCATCGGCGCGCAGAAGGCGGGCACCTCGGCCCTGTTCAGTATGTTGGGGTCCCATCCCCGGATTCTGGCCCCGCAGGTCAAGGAACCGCACTTCTTCAATTCTAACAAAGCCTACGCCAAGGGGATGCGGGAGTATCTGGACAGCTTCCCGATCCGACCATTGCGTGGTCCGGCCCCCCTCACCTTGGAGGCCACGGTGGGCTATCTGGAACACCCCGAAGCAGCCGGCCGGCTGCAGCGCCATTTTCCCGAGGCCCTGCTGGTGGCCGTGCTTCGAGACCCCGTGGATCGGGCCTTCTCCGCCTGGAACATGTTCCGCGATTTTGCTGGACATCCCGGCAGAGAGCATTTGGTGGAGCATCGGTCGTTCGAGCAGGCCATTGATGAGGAACTCTCCGGTACGGCTGCGGAAAGGGCTAGACGCTACCTCGCCACCGGGCACTATGCGCCCCAGTTGGAACGCTACGCTCGGGCCTTGGAGGAGGGACGACTGCTGGTGTTCGGGTATTCCATCTTCAAGGAGCGGCCCCGTGAAGTGGTTGCCCAGGTCCTTTCTCACCTGGGGCTCGATCCCGAGGGGGTGCCCGATCGGGCGTATATCATCGAGGCCAACAAGAGACCCTACCACGCCACCCTGCCGACCGGGGTCCGCGAGCGCTGCGAGGCCCATTGTGCGGCCTGGAGGAGCGAGGTGGAAACCGCTCTGGGCAGGCCGTTCGCCTATTGACCCTGTTCCCCTTACCCGCCCATCGGGTGCACGGGGAAGCTATCTTTGAACGGACATTTCACTCCCCCTTGCCTTCTGAGATGAGCAGCATCAAACCAGAACCTGTAGTGGACGCGGACACTTCATCTCCCCTTCGCGGCCCTGTGCCCGTCACCAAGCCGTTCATGCCGCCCTTCGAGGAGTTCATCGAGGTGATGCGGGGTGTTTGGGACCGGGGCTGGGTGACCAACAACGGACCTCTGGTGGCCGAGTTCGAAAAGGCCTTGGAGGAGCGCTTCGGGATCCAAGGCCCCGTGTTCGTGGCCAACGGAACGCTGGCGCTGCATCTCGCGATCCGGGCGCTCGACCTCAAGGGAGAGATCATCACGACGGCCTTCACGCATCCGGTCACCACCATCAGCATCATCTGGGAGGGATGCACTCCGGTGTTCGTGGACATCGACCCGGAGACCTTCAACATCGACCCGGCGCGCATCGAGGAGCGGATCACCCCGCGAACTTCCGCCATCCTGGCCACGCACGTATACGGGGTACCCTGTGACGTGGAGGCGATCCAGGCCATTGCCGACAGGCATGGCCTGAAGGTGATCTACGATGGAGCGCACGCGTTCGGTACCACCTACAAGGGACGCAACATCCTGAATTGGGGGGACATCAGCACCACCAGCTTCCACGCGACCAAGATCTTCCAGACCGTGGAGGGGGGCAGCCTTCACACCAAGGATCCCGTGCTCCTGGAAAAGCTGCGGCGCATGCGCCAGATGGGCCAATGGGGGGAGTCCTTCGAACTCATGGGCATCAATGCGAAGAACAGCGAGTTCCATGCGGCCATGGGTATTGCCAACCTGCCCCACTACGAGGAGATCATGGCACGCAGGAAGACGCAGTGGGCGCATTATGCCCGGGTGTTGGACGGATTGCCCGTGCAACTGATCCGGGTCGATGATTCCGATGGGTACAATCACAGCTACTTCCCTGTGGTGTTCCGCGACCAGCTCTCAATGATGAGCGTTCGGGAGGCGTTGGACGCGATTGACATCCACCCACGCCGCTACTTCAGCCCGGCGACCACGGAGCTGCCCTACGTGCAGCTCGATGGGACCTGTCCGACCGCAGAGAACTTGGCCTCACGTGTACTCTGTCTGCCCATGTACCATGAACTCCAGGAGGGTGTGCCGGATGAGGTGGCTGGGGTGATCGCCGATGTGCTATCGTCCTGAACGCTCGTAGAAATCAGGGCGACCAGGATTACCGACATGATGCGGACATCGCCGGTTGTCTTCCTGCCTACGACTATAGATGCCCACCAGGTCCGGGAGGGTGCGCACGCAATGTGTTGAGCAACGGCAATCAGCCCCTATAGACGCTTCGAGAGATTTTGTCATTATGCCATCTTCGTACATGACTCCCTCGGGATTTGTTCTCTACAAGCAAGGCCCAACCCCGAACGTGTCACATTCCATCATTCCTGACCATGCCACGCTGAGCAAGGTCCTTAGCGAAGTAGGTGATTCCTGCTAACCGCTGGACACGTAAGCGTACGCGGCCAATCTCCGCTAGCTGAGATGATCATTTGCCGATCATTTTCGCGAAGCGCGGTTGGCCACTCTTACAAGACGAACTATATGCCGTTGTTACGCCTGTGTGCGGAAGCGGCCTATGCAGAGGTGGTCGCGGGGATGGAATATGACCTTGCCATCCGACTGGGGATCGATCCCGACGCATCATCATCAATTGCACGGTGAACGACGATCGACTCCTGCGAGTGGCCCTGTTCGGCGAGTCCCTGCTCAATATGGTTTCCCTGTACGAGGCGGAGCGCGTGGTTGCCATTGCACAGGAAGTACCGGAGCGGACCTTCAGCATCGGGGCACGGCTCAACTTCCCACTTCCCGGCCTGGCCAGGTCAAGGTTCGGGATCGACGTGAAAAGCGACACCCCGGAGATGCTGATCGGTTAGCTTGGGCGCTTGGACAATGTGTCGCTGGCAGGCATCCATTGCCATCTTGCTGGCGACCGCACAGCTGCTTCGTATCGCGAACATACTGGGCGGATTATCGCCATGGCGGACCGGATGTTTCCCGAAGCAAGGACGGGCTATATCGACTTAGGAGGGGGGGCGCAAAATGCCTGCCAGCCTTTCGAGACGGCTGCCCTATCAGCTTCATGACATGTTCGCCTATGCCGAGCCGTGGCCGGACTGATGGCTGCACGTTATGGTCGTTCTGATGGCCCCGAGCTGATCATGGAGCGCGGTATGGGGTGCGCTGTTATGCACTTCGTCTGCAAGGTGGCGGTAGTGACGGAGGTCGGAGAAGCCCATCGCACAATAACAACCGGCAGCATCTATAATGTGAAACCCAACTTCCACAAAATGGCATGTCGCTGTATGTGGCGCGTCACCCTGATCGGCAGGGCATCACTGCGAACTGAGTGGTGAGCGGTTACACCTGCATGTAGATCGATGTGGGCCATACTTCGCTGCATGCAGAGCTGGCCTCGGGCGATCTGATCGAGAGCAGTCATCTCGGGGTCTATGGCGTGGTCCTGAAACCACCGTTCATCAAACCGGCCCGGGCCATCATGTCTTTGCGAGAGAACGGCGGCTTCACGGTCGTGAAACGTATGGAGGTCCTCAATGATATCATGGCCACCTATCAGTGGTGAGCCGCTACTTGTGAGCAGTAGTCAGGCCGAAAGCCCCATGAACCTGCTCTTCTCCTGTATCAGCAAGCGAGGGTATATCCTGCATGTTCAGGCCTCACCTTGCGCAAGAGCTCGATCCGTCGCAAATGCCGGACGCGGCCTTTGCGTTCCGGTCGAATCGAAGGCCATATCAAGGCACCTTTAGACCCGGGCTCAAGGCCCGCTGCGACGCCTATTCTGCGCTGTAGCAGCAGGAGCTGGAGGAGCTGCTGGGTCGGGCTTTCCGGCTGTGACCTCCCGCACCAAATGATGCCAGCCGGAAGGGTGGGGCCGGGCGGTGTGGGCATGTTCGCCATGAGATGTCGATCTTTGCAGGAGGAACAGTGGTCGCGGCGGATGGGGCGAACGGGCCAGCGGACGAAGGGCCAGTTCCAAGGACCGCACCGAGTCATCGCATGGAACCGCTCCGCGTCACCCGCACCTTCTTGCCTCCGCGGGACGAATACCAGCACTGGCTGGACAAGGCCTATGCAAGCCACGTGCGCACCAATCTGGGGCCAATCCACCAGGAATTGGAGGAGGTGCTTCGTCTGCGCTTCCAGGTAATGCAACTGCGGCTCATGGCCAATGGCACCCTGGCGCTGCAGCTGGCCATCCGGGTGCTTGGGGTCATTGGTAGGGTCATCACCACCCCGTGCAGTTATATGGCCACCACCAGCGCCATCCTGGCGGCGGGCTGTGAGCCCGAGTTCGTGGACGTGGACCCGCGCACGGGCTGCATCGATCCCGGATTCATCGAAGCGGCCATCACCCCGGAGGTCACCGCCATCCTGGCCACCCACGTCTATGGGATCCCGTGCGACGTGAAGGCGATCGATGCCATCGCCAAGCGGCACGACCTGAAGGTGATCTACGATGCGGCCCACGCCTTCGACGTCACCTGGAAGGGGCGCAGCATCCTGCAGTGGGGCGATGCCAGCACCCTCAGCTTCCATGCCACCAAGCTCTTCCACACCGTGGAGGGGGGCGCGGTGGTGCTGCATGAGGAGGCCACGGACCGCTCCCTCCGGCTCATGCGCAGCTTCGGCCACAGCGGCGATCGGCACTTCAGCTTGGGCATCAACGCCAAGATGAGCGAGCTGCATGCGGCCATGGGCATGGCCGTCCTGCCTTACATGGAAACCAAGATCGACGAGCGCAAGGCGTCAAGCGCGCGCTATGATGAGGCCTTCGTCGGAGCACCGTTGGAACTAAGTATGGTATGATAGCCTTGCCTACGTTGAGCATCCTTGTGCCTACCTACAGGCATGCAGCCTTCATCGAGGAGTGCTTGGACACGATTCTTGAACAAACGCTAATCGAGGAGTGTGAGGTGCTGATCGGTGAGGACGGCTCGAACGATGGGACACGGGAGATTTGCATGAAGTACCGGGATTCCCATCCCGACCGGATTCGTCTGTTCCTTAATGACCGCAGTCGGGTAATCCACGTGAATGGAGTGCCCACCGGGCGACGCAATCTGATGGACCTCATGGCCGCCGCACGAGGAAGGTACTTGGCCTTTTGTGAAGGTGATGATCGTTGGTGCGATACAAGGAAGTTGGAGCTGCAGGTGGCTCTGTTGGATGCCAATCCTGAGGCGGTGGGTTCCTACCACTCCACTCAAGTTATCGACGGACAAGGCCAAAGCGAGGGCCGCAGTTTCCGGGAGACCCTTCCTCCGATGTTTGACTCACACAACATCGCCTCCGTACGGTCTCCATTCCATATCTCCAGTTTGGTCTGCAGGTCCATCCCTGAACTGAAATACCTGCCAAGATGGACTAGGAGCGTGGGTTCCTTCGATATGGCCCTGTTCGGCCTTCTTGCCTGCAAAGGGCCTTTGTTGAAAGCCAATGGACGGATGAGCGTATATCGGAAGCACGCGGCTGGGATAACCAGACATTATTTCCATCACGGCTCGGCGTTGCATCTCCAACGGATGGTAATATGGGAGCGCCTCGGTGGGCATTGTTCCCATTGGCCCGCAGCTTCCTTACAGCGTGTTCTCTGGGACCACCTGCGCCATGTCGTGCGCGAAGGCGGGAGATCCCGGGCCTTGCGCTTGTGGGCCCTGGCTCTGTGGAAGGCAGCCCCTCACAGTCTTATGCGTCCGCTCATACAAATTCGACTATTCCTCCAGGTCTGTCGCGGAGCCTGAGGGAATGGCAATGGTCAACTGACTTCATGCTACTCCTTGAAACCATGTTCGGCACAAATGGCCGTACCTGCAGGAGGAAGGGCATTCGGCGGTCGATGTAAGCAATCTTCTGGAAGATGGGCAGCTGGTGCAAGTTACCCGGAGTTTCCGCCCACCTATCCGGGGTTATAAGCGTTTGCTGGAGGGGATATTGTCGAGCGGTCAGCTGACCAACAAGGGGGAGCTGGTACAACGGTTGGAGAAGGCCCTTGCTTACTGGCACGGTACCAATGAAGTCCTGTTCGTTGGCAATGGCACCATCCCTCTGAAATTGTCGATCAAGTCGCTGGACCTGTCCGGCAAAATCATCACGATGCCGTTCTCGTATTTGGACTCCACCAAGGCAATCCTCTGGAGAACTGCACCTCGATCTTTGCAGATATGGATCCGCGTACGTTCTGTGTAGATTCCGAAAAGGTATTGGAGAGGATTCGTCCGCACACCACAGCTATCTTGGCGACAATCATATATGGCATACCATGTGAGGTGGACCGGTCAGAATGCATTGCTAAGTGCACCGTCTGAAACTGATCTTCGATTGTGCACCTGCATTAGGGACCAATTGCATAAGGCAGCCCTTGCTCGGTCGGGGGTACGTGATTACTTGCAGCTTCCATGCAACGAAGCTGTTCCACACAGTGGAAGGTGGTTATATAGTGGCGGGGGACCCTGAGGTCATGCAACGGCTTCGTTTATTGCCCGCGTTTGGTCATATGAGCGATGGTCATTTCCTCACGGGGGGGCGACGGTAATAGCAGTGAGGTGCATGTGGTCATTGGCCTGACCGTTCGTCCATATATGGATCGCATTCTTGAGCGAAGGGAATGCCAATGAAATTGCTATGAGGGGCATTTTCAAAGCACTTGGCACAGTTCCACTTCAATACGGTCCGACAAACGGTATAACCATGCCTACTATTCCTAAGTGCTCGCTGATGAGGACCAGCTTCGGACCGTCATGGAGGAGCTGTGGGGCTGGTACATCCATCCCCTATGGTATTTCTACCCTTCCTTGTCCGAGTTGCCCTATTTACAGAACCCTGCTCGTTGTCAGGTGTCCGAGGACCTTGCGCAACGGGTCAGTTGTTTGCTGTTGTTCCATGACCTAGGCGATGCGTTGAGCGATCGCATTGCCAAGCGTATCATTCGGGTCTGCGGACCCTTGGATACCACTCATTGATCTAGCATGAGCAGCACCCTATCGGCAAGGGCTTCCATGTGACGCTCATCATAGCGCTGGTCGAGGGGTAGTGCCAGCAGCCGCTTAACGCGGTCAGCATCTTCCCCTGGCACCCCAGGACGCGTGAGAACCTCCGGCCATAGGACCGGGCAGAATATCCCGGCTGCATGGAACATCCTGTGGTCGATCGGTGCCGGCAAAAGCAGGGGATAATGGAATGGACCAGGCACTGGCTCCGATCCGATGTCGAGCATGTTTAACCGTCCAAGCAGGGCATGGAGCAGTTTGAAGTTCCGTTCTCGGATGCGTCGGACGTCATCACGTGCCCCGCGCTCCAACAATCGCTCAGACACAAGCGACGCGCGAAGATGGTCCAGAGGAAGGTTGGCGTCATTGGCACGATGATAAGGAAGCCCTTCCGCTTGGGCTCCGGCCAAGCCGAGCAACAGATGGTCGATTACCGGCCTAAGGAAGCGCCGCTCAGGAGGCGGAACAGACTTGGGCCCCCAGAGCTGTGCGCCATCTGGCACTCCGAAGAACTTCCGCGAACTGTTGAAGGTCCAGCAGCCTGCCACTGGTCCTGAAAAGAAAGCCTGGGATCGGTCGACGATACATCGGTCGCCCCAGACCGAAGCAACCTCTGCGATGCTCTTCCCACACAGCCCGAAATAGTCGATCATCAGCAGCATCTCGTTTGACCGCAATGCTGGAAGCTCGACGGGCAATAGATCATCGCCGATACGATAGCGGGTGACCGATGTGCCTGAGACCTGCATGGGCAGGGTGACCGAGTCGCACACGAAATGTGGTACATGTACGCGATGGGGCCTCATTACTTGAAGCACCGTAGCGATGCATGTTCTTCCCGCAGGAAGCAATAAAGCTGCCGGGTCCAGAGGTATGGCCGGACCAAATGGGCCGGGTGTCAGGAATCCTCCGAATGTCTGCGACGGACGCATGGTCCAAAGATGGACATGCTCATGGATCCATCCATCGATGGCTGAGTATTTTTGGCCACCATGCCGGTATTTGCCCCGGCAGTGGATTTGCAGCACAACGCGAAATGGTACACATCATGGTTACGCCATTCGATCGGATGCGCAGCATGGCGATCATGCAGCCATATTTCTTTCCCTATCTCGGTTATTATCAGTTGGCTGGAGCGGTCGAGCGCTTCCTGTTTTATGACGATGTGCAGTTCATCAAGGGGGGGTATATCGCCCGGAACAGGGTCCTTCTTGGACAACAGGAATGGATGTTCTCTGTACCACTGGCCGGTGCCAGTTCCAACAAGCTTATCACAGAAGTGAAGGTCGACGTCGGCAAATGGCCTACGTGGAAGTCGAAGTTCCTACGCACGCTGGCGCAGAACTATGTGAGGGCGCCACAGCGTGACCAAGGCTTGGCCTTGGTCGAGGAGGTCCTCCAGTTGGAGGACGATGGCATTGGCACACTTGCTGCTGCCAGTGTTACCAAAGTGATGAAGGCCATCGGTCGCACCACCAGGTTTCAGCGCAGCTCCGAGATGGCGATCAGAAGGGACCTGACTTTCGAGGACCGTATCCTTCACGTTTGTCAGCGGGAAGGCGTGGAGCTTTATCTCCAATCACCAGGAGGGGCGGAGCTGTATTCTTGTGCACGCTGGGAAGCGGAAGGCATCGCGCTGCGATTCCTGCGTCCTTCGTTCCCGAAGTATTTGCGAAAGGGTCCATGGTTGCCCGGGTTGAGCATCATCGATATCTTGATGCATGTCGAGCTCCAAGAACTCTCCACCATGCTCGATCAATATACCTTGTTTACGAACTAACCGATCCTGTGCAAAGTGATGGATGAAAGAATCACGAACGACCTGGGGAACATATCCCGGCGTAGTGTCCGTAATCAGCGCTCCGAGGTGTTGGAAGAACGGCTTGCCCAGTTGAACCGGTTCCTTGAATCAGCTGTCTCGCACAGACCCCGCTTCATGAAGATCGCTTATCCACCCGTGTTCATCGTGGGATGTCCGCGGTCAGGTAGTACCCTGCTGATGCAGGACCTGCTGAGACGGGGGGGGGTTGCTTGTCCAACCAATCTCATGTCCCGATTCTATGGTGATCCATGGGTGGGTGCACTTGCCCATCGCATCCTTTTTGAACTGGACTACCGAGGGGAAATCTTCCAAGATCATGCAGAGGTTGAGCCCATCAGTGATTTGGGGAAAACAATTGGCGCTCATGCGCCTCATGAGTTCTGGTATTGGTGGCGGCGATATTTTCATTTTGAGCACGACCATGGACGGGTTCCGGAAATATCGAGAGGAATGCGAGACCGGTTCCGGGCAGACCTTGCGGGCATGACATCGGTATTCGAACGGTCCATGTTGTTAAAGGCCATGATCATGGACTGGAACATACCCATGCTGCATGCGCTGGTACCTGAAGCAGTGTTCATCTTCCTGGAGCGGGACTTGGAGGCCAACGCGAGTTCATTGCTGAATGCACGCGAGGCGTTCTATGGCGACCGCAATGAATGGTGGGCGTTCCGTCCGCCTGAGATCGACGACCTGCTGCGCAAGGAATCTTTGGAACAGGTCTTCGCGCAGGTGCGGTTGACCAATGATGCTGTACGCCAGGGAATGCGGTCACTACCTCCGGAGCGCAGCCTCCATTGGCGATACGAACGGTTCTGTAAGGCCCCCGGTGAGCACCACCAGCAGCTCATGGAGCTATTGGGCGCCGCACCAGGGGGGGCGAATGGTGCAGTCGCGGCATATCCGATAAGTCCTCCGAACTGGCCTTCGGATGTGCCCACCGCCCGTATAGAAGAGTTGATTGACCGGTATTCATTGAGGGATTCGACTTGATGGCTCGCTGGTCGGTATACGCCAGTGCCTAGCTGAACCTGTCCTGCACCGTGTTCATCTGTCACTCAGGGAAGCTCGAACTGAGAACGGTCAGCAATTGGCTAGAAGGCATTTCAAAAAGCTGTCGTGAGAGGGTCATGACGCAGGTGAGTTGAATGAGGCCCAGGTAGTTCTCGACATGATACTCCTAGTGTGCCACCGTTCTATGCCAGTTGGAGAGCCAGGAGAAGAGTCTTTCGACTTCCACCGGCGACAGTATCTGTGCAAGGTCCTGCCATCCTGGGTGGGCTTCTTGGTCTTTTTGCGGCGATGAGGGTTGATGAGCTTGATCCCGCGTTTGGCCGGTGACGAGCAGAGTTTGTAGCTCTCTTAGGCGCGGTCTGCGATCACGCGTTGTGGCTTGATTGGGCTGCTGCGAACAGTATGCTCGCCAAGGGTCACTTCGTTGGGCCGGGGGGTGAAGATCCGTGCGGTAAGAGGAAGACCATGAGCGACTGTGGACAATGACCTTGGTGCCTTTACCTCGCTTAGTCGGTCCAATATCACGCCCCTTTTTTGCACTTGCGAAGGTGCCATCCAGGAAGCACTCGGTGAAATCGATCCTTCCTCTATCCCGCATGTCCAGGGCAAGCTGGTACAACACCTTGTCCCCAAAACCCGCCTTGCTCCATTTACTGAAATGCCGATGGCAGGTCAATTAGGGTGGGTAGCGTGCCGGGATGTCCTTCCAAGGGGCTCCCTTACGGCACATCCAAAAGATGCCATTCAATACCTTGCGCAGGTGCTGCCGCGGCCTGCCTCTACAGTCCTTCTTAGCGGCGCTTCCTTGAAGAAGATCCTATACCAGCCCCGATTGTCCTTCGTGGCAGTAAATGGTAGTTTTCATGCCACGATTCACGCGCCATAATCGGGAAAAAGGCACCCCTTTCCAGAGTTGTCAAACCCCATGGTTGATTGCTCAGAAAGCATCAGATGTTTCTGAGACATCTTCTAGAAATCGATGGTCACAAAGAGAAGAACGATTCCTGGAGCGTCGAGGGAATACGGTCGTTGTCTAAGTTGTGCATGAAAAATTGTGTGGTCTTAGTTGGACCGGGATTGATCTGATAACAGCAATGGCCCGGTTGCCCCAATCTATTTGAAAGAGGGCGGTTGAGAGCGGGTTTAGTGGATAATTGATGTGCCGGGCACCGGTCATTTCTGGGTCAGCGCCACCTGTAAAAGACTTCCGGATTGGCCGTTTCGATGCGCTCTACCAGGTCCGCAGCAAGTGGCCCAAGGTCCAAGGCCCTTAGGTTGCGGTGGACCTGGTCCGGCGATCGCATGCCCGGGATCACCCGGTCCACGGCCGGATGGAACAGGATGTACCGGAGCGCTGAGGTGGCCAAGCCACCAGGTTCTGCGGACAGGAAGTCCAGTGCGCGCACCGCGCCTACCATCCA
This sequence comes from Flavobacteriales bacterium, assembly GCA_020437875.1. GTDB lineage: Bacteria > Bacteroidota > Bacteroidia > Flavobacteriales_F > PHOS-HE28 > PHOS-HE28. Next base: position 3,765 of record JAGQVR010000029.1, on the reverse strand, counting down.
ATCCATCTGTTCGGGTGGAAAGGTGCTACGGATATCGTCGGGGGGGAATGTGGGGATATCGACAAGGGTCCGGTCGGTCAGCAGCCCCGACGCGAGCGGTACGCGGGCAATAAGCTGTTGTCCCTGGGCATCCATGCGTGCTTGGAGTTCTCCCGCCCGGCGATCCAAGGCGTTCATTACCACTTCGATGTGGCTCCCGAAACCGGCCTCCACAGCGTTCCTCGCACCCTTGAAGCTTCGTACGCTCACTCCATAGGCACCGATGCGTCCATCGGCCTGGGCCTGCTCCAAGGTGCTCGTGTCGAACATGTCCCAGTTCATGTCGTCAGGCGGCCCGTGCAGAAGCAGGATATCGATGTGATCCGTCCCCAGCCGTTCAAGGGAGGCATCGATCGCACGGTCCGTATGGGTCGGTAAGAACCCGAGGGACGAACCATCCTCATCGTTCTGCTCTGCGGCGAACTTGGTACAGATTACCACCTCCGACCGTCTGGCGCCCAACCCCTTTCCCAACAATTCCTCTGATCGTCCGTCACCATACCCGGCAGCCGTGTCGAAGAAGCGGATACCCCCCTCAAGTGCCGTCTGCACCGTGGCCAACGCCACCTCTTCATCGAGCGCCCCATAGCCATTGGCCCGACCGTTGAGAAAACTGATGCCGCCCAACTGCCAGCAACCCATGCCGAGCACCTGCTCTGGGTTCTTCGCGCTCATACCTGACCTGGAACCTCCTCTTTCCGGAAGTCTAACGCACCTTTGATCAGGACCCGCTCACCAAAGAAGGCGTTCCGGCCGTGAAGGATATGCTTGTCATGGAAGAACACGCATTCTCCCGGAGAGAGCGTAACAGGAGTGATCAGTCCACCCTTCACGATCTTGTCTTCGAGGAATTGATGGAAGCGGTCGCAAAGCTCTCGAGTGGTGGAAGAGTTGTCCTTGGAGACACGGAAATAGTTCCAGTTAAGCCAAATCTCGCCATTCTGCTTCTGGATGACTGGTTTGGCCTTGCGTTCTGTAGTGCCCTTATCGAAGATAACCACCGTACTTTCTAATTCGGTCAAGAACTCCGGCTCGTACTTGTGCAGGATCCGGTAAACCTCCTCTCCGTCGATGAAGGTCGTCGCCCCCCCTAGCTCGGCTCGCGTACGGCAGAAAAAGAAGTTCACATCATTGTCATAGCTCGTATAGGCCGTATCCGTATGTAGTGGTTGTTGTGTGGAACTATGCCGGAAGTAGGTGGCTTGATCGGCATCGTAACGGATATCGGTCCAGCGGGCGGGTTCATTGCCTCGGTCACCGGTCGCTACATCCTCGTCGGCCGGTATAATCCGCCCTAATTCATCGGTGAGCTTGGAGTAGAAGGCATCCAAATCACGCGTGGGATCCACTCCGGTCAGATGCACGACGCGAGTATCACGCAACACCTGTTCTAGTTCATCAACGAACCCCGACTCATCTCGCCAGACAATTGTCTTAAAAAAGGTGCTCATCTGCGGTACGTTTATGACGCGAATTTATGGCGTGTTCCTGATTCCGAACTGATCGGGGTCAGTAACAGCCAGATCTTTGCTGCAATTTAAGATACGTGGCCGCTTGCTGGAACATGTTCCACTGCTGGCAACCTCCTCAGGATGCTGGTGCCACCTGATCCTGAAGCGTAGGTCGAGGGCTTCTTCAGTCCATGGTTCCATCGTCGAAGAGGCGTGACCCTGATTGCTACGCGGGGACCGCTGGGCTATCTCGACCGGACCACCTGCTTCAGGCGCGTCCATCAGGGAGGTTCCATCAGCATGAAACCTACCTTCGCAAACTGGATTGGAACCTGGGTCGGCTCAACGCCGTGGATGTCATCACCCAAGGGGTCTGTCGCGACCTTACCGATGCCCGAAGGGCCCGAACTGTGCCGCACTGCCGTTCAGCATGCCGTGGACCGCAGGCAGCCGGCACTGGGCAGGTCCTATCTCTGGCGGCTTTGGTCGGAGCATCGTCTTCGTCGGCATGTGGCGCCGCGCGTGTTGCTGCGCCTGACCCTCCTGGTCCGTGCCCCTTGGATCGCCAGGCTTGTGCATCGATCGCTGAGCTGATCTTTGGACCGGCGGCTGAGCCCCCCTTCCGCCCGCCGTCCGATATTCGTGCCTTCGCGTATGTCCGAGCCCCGCATCGCCATCATCTCCCCCAACCGCAACGCCTGGAGCGAGACCTTCATCCAGGCGCATATCGAGCGGTTGCCGAACGTGGTGCTGGTGCTCACCGATGGGCACCTCCCCACCCGGGATGCTGATGGCGTGCCCCTGGTGTCCGACGATGTGCTGGCACGGTCGAAGCGCAGGGTCGGCGGCGTGTCCCGGGAGGATGCGCTCCGTCGCAGGATCGTGAACATGTTGCGCAGGCACCGGGCGCAGGTGGTGCTCGCCGAGTATGGCCCCACCGGAGCGGCCATGCTGCCGCTCTGCCGGGAAGCGGGCATCCCCCTGGTGGTGCATTTCCACGGCATCGACGCCTTCCACACCGACCTGCTGGCCAGGCATGATCGCTACCGCGAACTGTTCGCTGGAGCAGCCCTGCTCGTGGCGGTGAGCCGTGAGATGGAACGGCAGTTGCTGGACCTGGGTGCCCCCCGGGAAAAGGTGGTGTACAACACCTACGGCATCGACCTGGACCGCTTCGTGCCGGCCGATGCCGGGGCCGCTCCCAAGGTGTTCACCGCCATCGGGCGCTTCGTGGACAAGAAGGCCCCGCACCTGACCGTGTTGGCCTTCCACCGCGCCCTGCAGCAGGACCCCGGAATGAGGTTGCAGCTGATCGGGGACGGCCCCCTGCGCGAGGCCGTGGTGCAGCTGGTGCGCGCCCTGGGTATCGGGCATGCGGTGGAACTGCCAGGCGTGCTCCCGCCGGAGGAGGTCTCCGCTCGCTTGAAGGGTTCACGTGCCTTCGTGCAGCACAGCGTCGTGACCAGCGCCAACGACCACGAAGGCACCCCGCTGGCGGTGCTGGAGGCCATGGCCTGCGGCCTGCCGGTGGTGGCCACGCGGCATGCCGGGATCCCGGACGTGGTGGAGGAGGGGGTGTCCGGCCTGCTGAGCGCGGAGGGTGATCTGGAAGCGATGGCGCAGCATCTCCTGCGGCTGTCCGGGGATCCGGCGGAGGCCGCCCGGATGGGGCGCGCCGGCCGCGCACGGGTGGAGCGCGACCACCGGGTGCAGGACCGCATCGCCACGCTGCACGGCCTGCTGGTCCGCGCCACTGGCCGGTAGACCGGTACTTTCGCGGCGTGCGCGTCGCCCACCTGACCCACTATGCCGAACTGTACGGCGCCAACCGGTCCCTGCTTGACCTCGTCCTGGAATTGCGGCAGCGCAGCGAGGTGGAGCCCCACGTGCTGATGCCCCGTGAAGGGCCGCTGTCCGAGCGCCTGAGGAAGGAGGGCGTGCCGGTGCGCGTGCTGCCCTTCGAACCCTGGATGAGCGAGCGGCACTACGAAGGACGTGCCCATCACCGGCTGCGGCAGTGGTGGCGCCATGAGCGGGCCGCCCGCGCCCGCGCCCGCGCCAACCGTGCCCTGATGCCTGCGTTGGTGGACCAGGTGAAGGCCTGGGGCACGCAGCTGCTGCATGCCAACTCCAGCGTGGCCGGCATCGCCATCGACCTCAAGGACGAGGCGTCCGCACCGCTCGTCTGGCACATCCGGGAACTGCCCGAACGGCAATACCTGCTGCACCTGGACCGGGGGCGTGCCGCCTATGGCCGTGCCCTGCGGGAGGCCGA
>JAGQVR010000298.1 GCA_020437875.1 Flavobacteriales bacterium | reverse complement strand
TTATGCCTTGTGTACCATGTGCATAGGGGTGGGTCAGGGCTATGCCACGGTGCTGGAAGCCTGTTGAGAACCGGCTTCACCTTGGCGTAACGTGGACCGCGCCTCGTATTAGCTTGGTCCCCGGAACCAACTCCCCCCGATCATGCATCCGCAGGAACAGATCAATTCCTACATCGCTGAGCAGCCGGAATGGCAACGCCGCTTGTTGGTGCGGCTGCGCCAATTGATCCATGCGACGGACCAGGAGATCGAGGAGACCTGGCGTTGGAACGCGCCCAGCTTCGATCACGATGGCATCATGCTGAGCCTGCACGCGTTCAAGACCTGCGTAAGCGTGTGGTTCCACAAGGGCGCCCTGTTGAAGGACAGCCACGGCCTGTTCAAGCTGACGGAGAAGGATGAGGAGCGTGGGATCCGCAAGTTCAAGCTATCCGAGGGTGAGGCGATCAATGAGAAGGCCTTCGCAGACCTGGTGAAACAGGCGGTGAAGCTGAACCAGGCCGGGACCAAATTGCATGATGCCAAGCCAGCACGGAAAGCCCTGGTGGTCCCTCCAGAGTTGGAGAGTTGCCTGAAGAAGGACGAGGAAGCCTGGGAGCACTGGGAGAAGTTCAACTACTCCCACAAGAAGGAGTATGTGGAGTGGATCGACGACGCCAAGCAGGACGAGACCCGCAAACGGCGGATCGCGCAAGCCTTGGAGATGATCCGGGAGGGCGTCGGCAAGGAGGACAAGCACCGCGTTTGAACGCGTCACCGGAAGACCGATCGTGCACCAACGATCCGGTCCCAAGTCGTACTCAGAAGGAGTCCCAACCTCCGCTCGGACACGATCATACGTTGATCCAACAGGATTCGATCATCCTATTGACTATCAGGTATTTATACCAATTCAACCTGCTCACATTCAAGCGGACTGCGTAAGCCGGGAATGAGAAAGCCCCGGGGGATACCCGGGGCTTCGGAAAGGTCGGAAGGACTTACTTCTTCGCGTGGCGGGCGAAGCGCTTGTTGAACTTGTCCACGCGGCCGGCAGTATCCACCAGCATCATCTTACCCGTGTAGAAGGGGTGCGAGGTGTGGCTGATATCCAGCTTCACCAGCGGATACTCATTGCCGTCCTCCCACTTGATCGTGTCCTTGGTGTTGGCGCAGCTCTTCCCCATGAACATGTACTCATTGGACATATCCTTGAAGATCACCAGGCGGTAGTTCGAGGGATGGATCTCGGGTTTCATGACGATTCGTCGTTTTCGGGCGGCAAATATAGGGAAGCTTTCTGGTACTTCATCCATTCGGCCGATAGTCATCCCCATGCGATCGTGGATGGGCAATGATCAAAGCCCCTTCTCCGTAGTACTACCCGATCCGCCATCTTTACGCGCTTTGCGGTCCCTCGCCCCCCATCTCCTTCCCTTCCTGCTCCTTCTCCTCGTGCTCCCGGGCTGCCGAAAGGACGCCACGTTCACCGAGGAAGGTGGCATTGAGCTCGACTTCAGTCGGGACACGGTGCTGTTCGATACCATCTTCACCACGGTCGGGTCGGTGACCAAGCGCTTCGTGGCCCGCAACCCGAACAACAACGCGGTCCGCGTGGACATCGCCCTGGTCGGTGGCAGCCCTTCCCCCTTCCGGATCAACGTGGACGGGGCCTCGGGCACCAACTTCGAGGGGGTGGAGATCCTCGGGAACGACAGCATCTTCATCTTCGTGGAAGCCACCCTGGACCACCAGAACCAGAGCAATCCCTTCGTCATCGAGGACTATATCCGGTTCAACACCAACGGCACGGCGCAGGAGGTACTGCTGGTGGCCTGGGGCCGGGACGCGCACTTCATCCGGCCGGACCCGAGCCTTGCCATCGAGGGCCTTCCCCCCTTCAGCTACATCGCCGGCGGCTACGACGAGAACGGCAACCAGATCTGCGAGAGCGTGACCTGGACGGCCGATCTTCCCTACGTGGTCTATGGTTATGGGGTGGTGGATTCGTGCTGCACCCTCATCATCGAGCCGGGCGTGGAGGTCTTCTTCCACAACGGCGGTGGATTGTGGGTATACCACTACGGACAGATCAAAGCGAACGGCGCCCCTGCTGAGCCGATCGTGTTCCAAGGCGACCGGCTGGAACCCTTCTATGCGGAAGTTCCCGGTCAATGGGACCGGATCTGGCTGAACGAGGGTTCCTCAGACCTGAAGAACGAGTTCCACCATGTGCTGATCAAGAACGCCTTGGTGGGTATCCAGTGCGAGAACCTGCCTTGGATACCCGATGCCGCCACCAGCGAGGAAAGACTGCTTCTGGAGAACGTACGCATCCGGAACTGCAGTGCGGCCGGCATCCTCAGCCGGAATTACTCGATCGATGCCACCAATCTACTCGTCGGCGATTGCGGACAGTACGGGGTGGCGCTCACCGGCGGTGGGGACTACCGGATGGAGCACTTCACGGTGGCGAACTATTGGAACTACGAGATCCGGCAGACCCCGGGCTTCTACATCAACAACGTGTATGCGGACATCAACAACGCGCTGCAGGTGCGTGAGGTGCGCGGGGAGTTCCAGAACGGCATCGTCTATGGTGCGAACGAGAACGAATTCCAGTTCGAGTTCAACAATCTTCAACCCCCAACGGACCTGAGCTTCGCCTACACGCTGGTCCGCACCACCCAGACCACCAGCGGTTCCCCATACTTCGACGCGAATTCCATCTTCCGGAATCAGAGCCCCGGCTTCGTGGACGTCATAGCCCGGGACTTCCGATTGACCGCCAGTGCGTTCGCGCGGGGAAGAGCGACACCGACCGTGTTCTTCCCCACGCTCTCCCCGGCGCTCAGCTCCTTGTGGGACTTGAATGGTGTCGGTCGTGGCGATGACGGACAGTACGACCTGGGCTGCTTCGAATACGCGCCTTAACGCAGATCCAGGAGGAAGCGCATGGTGTCCACGCCATCGGCGTAGTCCGCAAGGCCCGGATGTTGGGCGGTGCCGAAGGGCAGGTGGCCATGCCCGACGATGCATTGGATGCGCTCCGCTTCCGCGGTCAGGGACAAGGCAAGCTGCGAAGGGTCTTCGTAGCGGTTATAATGCACGGACGCGACCGGACTTGCCAGGGCAGGATCCTCCCGTAGCAGCATGAAGCCGTTCTCCAGGAACTTCACCCCGTCCAGCAGCCAGAGCGCGCGGGTGTAGTCGTAATTGTTGCCGTACTTGTTGTGCTGCACGATCGCGTTCCACGGATAGATCGCCGTGAAGAACCGGTCCAGGTCGAAATCGATCGGGACATGGATGCGCGAGACGTTCCGGCAGCCCAGCCCGAAATAGCGGAAGATGTCCTCGCCCAAGG
>JAGQVR010000297.1 GCA_020437875.1 Flavobacteriales bacterium | reverse complement strand
TGTGTGGTCATGCTTTCACTGTTGAACAGACGCAAGAGGTAATGACCGGTTGCTAGATCCTTCATGTCGATCATCATCAGGTCACCTTGCATCGGTACGATCCGTAGCAGCCTGCCGTCCACGCTCAAGAGCTCAATGCGTTGGAGCATTCGGCCTTTCGTGTGGATCGTGAAAATTCCCGTATTCGGGTTCGGGAACACGCGAACATCTGATGTCAAAGCATCTCCCACCCCCGTAGTGAACTCCGCCACCAGCACGCTCGGCTCCGTGATCACGGGCGGGTTGAAGTCGAAGTAGATGTTGGCGGTGTTCTCGATGATGGTGCCAGGCAACAGACCGGTGACCGGCTTCAAACGGAAGGCCACGAAACCCTGGCTGCCCAGCCAGTCCGTGGTGCTATCCGGCAGCAGCACATCGTTGAAGGTGAACACCAGTTCCCGGTCCTGCCCGAATGACGGCTCGAACGCGTGCGAAGCCCCCAGGATCTGCAGGCTCTCGACGTCCAGGTCTTCTTCGATCGCATCGCGGATGACAACGGTGAAGGCCGTGTCCGTACCTGTATTCTGAAAGCGCACCGTGTATTCGATCCACTCGTCGGCATTGAGGATGAATTGTGAGTCACTTCCACTGCTGTTGGCCACGCCGCGTTTGTCGTTCGGGTCATAGCTTCCCGTGATGATACGTGATGCGACATGGGTGTTGTTGCTCGTGTTCTGCTCGAAGGTCGTATTCGTCACGGTCGCTGTGTACACCAATTCCTGACCCAGCAGGCCGATATCGGCTGGCACAAGGGCATCGAAGGTGTATTGCGCTCCACCGAATGCGGGCAACCCGGGGTGCGACCAGGTCGAAATGCCGGGGTCCTGCAACAATGGGTCGTAGTCCAGTGCTATGGAAAGTTCGCCGCTCGGGTAGAAGGAGCGGTTCTGCACGAATAGGTCGATCCTCGTCGGGAAGCCCGGTCGTGCAGCGACATGGGTCGAGATGAAGATCTCCACATCGTGTTGGACGGTGCTGCTGTCCGCGAAGTCCACGATCACCGTGCCACCGCTGGCAGGGATGTTGAAGGGAGCGGGATCGGCGGTCGGGCACAATTGCTCGGCCTCGATCAACGATTGCTGCACGGTGTACGCTCCGGGATCCAGCGCGCGCTGGTATGCTCCATTGCCACTGGTGATGGCCAGTTGCGCACCAGGTTCGATCGTGAGCACATGGTAAGGCAGGCCCACATCACCACCATCGAAGGCACAGTTCTGGTCCGCATCATGAAAGACACGCCCGGTCAATCGGCCACAGGGTTCCGGCAAGGCATCGATGATCACATCGGTGAGCGAACCGGTGCAATAGCCCAACTGCATGTTCTCTGGGTCCCAGATCCCCACGGAGTAGTTCCCCGGCGGAAGGTCGGTGATCGCGTGTGGGCCGGGGGCCTCCCAGTAGAGATGCAGTTCATCATAGGTCCCTTCCAGGTTCGTCACCCAATAGGAATGCAGTTGCTCCGGTTGATCGACCAGGATCGAACCTCCAGTGCCCCCACAACTGGGAGAACTGCTTACCAGCACCGGCACACGTATTTCCGGGAATTCGCTGGGAGAGACCTCGAAGCTGCCGGAACAGCCGTTGGCGTCAGTGACCGTGTAGGGTGTCGGTGCGCCAGGACAAAGGGTGGTGAATCGTTGAACACCCGGTGATTCCTGGAAGACCGACCAATAACTGTAGTCATAGGGCGCAGTGCCACCCAGATCCGATTCGTAGATGAACACGTGTCCGGAGCAGGCTCCTGCACAAGCAGACCGGCCCATTAGTTCACCGGGTTGCCCGAGTTCCCATACGGCATCAATAGTGCCCGTGGCCTCACCGGTCTCTCCTTGCCCATCGGTCACCGTTAGTGTATAGGTTCCCGGCGCGAGATCGACCAGGTCTTCGGCTGTGGCGCCATTGCTCCATGCGTAGCTATAGGGCGGCAGGCCTCCACTCACCGAGCTATTGATGCGCCCGTTGTTGAGGCCGCAGCGCGCGGGTTCCGTAAAGAGGGTGATCTGCACGGCATGGGCACCGTACGAGGCGAGCAGGAGGAAGAAGAGGGCGAGGCTTCTGTTCATCTTAGCAGGTGGTCTTGTGGTCAATACCCATCCGCGATGATCAAGCGGGTGCGTTGGGTCGTTCCTGGTCCGTTCCTCGTTTCAAGGAGGTAGGCACCAGCTGGCACTCGCGAAAGATCAAGTTCAAGAACGGTCTGGGTAGTTGCGGTGTGCAGGACCTGTCGTCCGCTCAGGTCCAATACGCGTACCTCGCCAAGCTGCTCGTTTCCATCGATCCGCACTGGTCCGAGCGACGGATTGGGACTCACGTTCATGCCTTGGGCCCTGTTCCCCCCATTCCATATGCCTGTGCTGAACTCCGCCACCAACACGCTCGGCTCGGTGATCAGCGGAGGATTGAAGTCGAAGTAGATGTTGGCGGTGTTCTCCACCACGGTGCCCGCCAACACCGGTTCGGTCAACTTGATGCGGAAGCTCGTGAGACCGTGGCTTGCTGCTTCGTTCACGTTGCTATCGGGCAAGAGGATATCGGCGAACGTCCATTCCACCACGCGACCGACTTTAAAGTCAACTGTGCATGGGTGGCTGCAAACGCCGGTTTGGAAACTGCTCATGTCGTAGTCCGCACTCAGCGTATCGGTGATCACCACCGTGAAGGCCGTATCGGTACCGGTGTTCTGGAAGCGGATCGTGTAGTCTATGTACTCGTCGTTGCTGATGAAAAAGAACTGCTCACTGGACCGACTGCTGGTCCGCGCTGTCTTGTCGTTGGGGTCGTAGCTGCCGGTAACGGCGCGGTCTTCCACCACCGTATTGTTGGCCAGGTCCACCTCCGGTAGCGTATTGGTCGCGGTGAACGAACTGTTCAGCACCGTGCCGAGGGGAACACCTGGTGGTAGGGTGAATTGCGCGTTCACGAATTGGTCCTCGAAGGATCCAAAGGCAGGCCACTCCCACGTAAGTGCGTTGCCGACCACGCTGGTCGGTGCGGGCGTTGCGTTCAAATAGATCAACGCAGGATCATAGGTGACCGTCAATGTCACGGGGCCGCTCGGTTGGGGTGATAAGTTGCTTGCACGGGCATATAGGGTATGGTCGAAACCGGGCCGTGCGGCGGAACTGTTCGCCCACACCTGCAGGTCCAATTCCTGGGTGCTCCCATTGGCAAGGTCGATGGCCACCGGTGCGGTTGCAATGGTGAAGGCCACTGGTGATGACGGACAGATGGGCACGAGGGTCGGGTCGGTCTGCGAGAGCGTGTATTCGCCGCTTGGCAGCGCCAGCAGGAAATCACCGTCGCCATGAGT
>JAGQVR010000296.1 GCA_020437875.1 Flavobacteriales bacterium | reverse complement strand
GAAGGAGGAGAAGTTCAAGGAGCTCTTCAAGGACGAAAAGGGGCCGAAGGACAGCTGGACGCGCGACTGCGTGCTGGAGACCGACCTGGAACTGCTGATCCCCAGCAGCTACGTGAGCGAGACCGGCGAGCGCCTGGCCCTGTACCGCGAGCTGGACGAGGTGCCCGACGAGGAGGGCCTGGAACGCTTCCGCAGCAAGCTGGTGGACCGCTTTGGTGCCTTACCCCCGCAGGTGCTGGACCTCTTCGAGGCGATCCGGCTGCGCTGGGTCGGACAGCGCATGGGCTTCGAGAAACTGGTCGTTCGCGACGGGAAGATGATCGGCACCTTCATCGCCGACCAGCAACACCCCTTCTTCCAGAGCGAGGCCTTCACCTGGGTGCTGGAGGCCCTCAAGGACCAGCCGCGCCGCTACCGCATGTACGAGAAGGCCGGCACCCTGCGCCTGAGCGTGCAGGACGTGAAGAACGTGCAGCAGGCCCGCAAGGCCCTGGCCGGCATGGCCCGGGTGGCGGTGGGGTGAGCGGGACCAGAGGCCCTACCCGAGAACGTCCTTACACCTGCCTGAGGAGGATGATATCCACCAAGGGAGCTATGTAACAGGATCGCTCACGAGCAACTGAATATGTCCGCTTTCTACTGACATACAGATACTTAGACATGTAACCGCTATGTAACCGTCCCCCTTTATCGGCTGTTGAAAACCCATGGAGGAGGCCAGGTCCTTTGTAACTATTTTTGATGACATACAAGAAGAGCAATTGCTATTTCCCTGTTCTTCAACCACTTAGCCAAGTAACCCTGATGGCCGACCCGGCTTGGCATACCCACGCTGTTGCTGCATTGCAACGCAGCTTGGCACCTGTACCCAGTGAGCGCAATGAGCTGGACTGGAAATCCGCCCTGTCGGATAATGGTGAGAAGCTGGCCCAGCACCTTTCCGCGTTCAGCAATCTGGCCGGTGGCGGATACCTGGCCTTCGGGATAGCCAATGACGGCTCCCCGGCACCGTTGGACAGCGACACCATGGACAAGGTGGTCCAACGGCTCGGACAGATCGCGCGGAACGGAGTGGAGCCACCCATTGAGTTGGACCATACCGTTATTGAGCATCGGGGTGCACCCGTCCTTCTCGTCCATATCCCCGAACACCCTTCAGGCCCTGTTCACCTCCGGGGGAAGGATGTCTATCACAGCTACATTCGGTCGGCGGGAAGCACCGTGAAAATGAGCCGGCAGGAGATCGCACGGGCTATCGCTGCCTCCGCCGGCGACCCTTTCGAGCAAAGACTGGCACTCCATGATCTGGGAGGTGACCAGGTCCTTGACCTCTTGGATCATGACAGCTATTTCCGCTTGGAGGGCCGCCGCCTTCCCGCTACCACAACAGCCATTCTGGAAACGATGGCCGAGGACAAGATCATCCTCACGGGCTCCAAAGGATGGAACATCACCAACCTCGGAGCGCTGCTCTACGCAAGGGATATCTCCAGATTCGAAACGCTCAGGCGCAAAATGGTCCGGCTGGTCATCTATAACGGCACCCGGCGGTCCCGTGCGGAAAGCAAAGAGATCATCGGTTCGCGAGGGTACGCTTCCGGGTTCGCCGGGCTTGTGAAGTACATCCACGACCTCCTTCCGCCGAACGAGGTGATCCGCCGTGCGCTACGAGAGGCCCCGAAGCTCTATCCGGAAGTCGCCATCCGGGAGTTCGTGGCCAATGCGCTCATCCACCAGGACCTGGAGATGAGCGGCACCAGCGTAATGATCGAACTGTTCAAGGACCGGATCGAGATCTCCAATCCAGGACGTCCTCTGGTAGATCCCGAGCGCTTCATCGACTCGGCCCCGCGGTCAAGAAATGAAGCCATGGCATCGCTCATGCGAAGAATGCATATCTGCGAGGAACGTGGCAGTGGGATCGACCTAGCCATCACAGCCATTGAAGAGCACCAGTTGCCACCGCCCAAATTCCAGCGCGAGAACGACCATTTGCGCGTCACGCTCTTCGCTCCAACACCGACAGGAAGGATGCGCCGGGATGATCGGATACGAGCCATCTATCAGCATGCCTGCCTGCTCTACGTCAACCATCAGGAGTTGACCAATGCCTCGGTACGAAAACGGTTCAATATCGCCGATAGCAACCATCCCATGGCCTCTCGCTACATCGCCGAAGCATTGGACGCGGGGGTCATCATCCCAAGCGACCCAACGAGCCAATCCAAGCGGAACGCCTCCTACATACCCAGCTGGGCGGCTTGAACGACATGCGACCGGAGCACGCACCATTCGCAAAGACCCCGCCTCAACAAGACCAAGCTTTTGGTTGTAAACCCGCCCGCAAGGCCCTGGCCGGCATGGCGCGAGTGGCGGTGGGGTGAAGGAATACCTCCGATCGGTCCCTCGGCGTAGCTTCAGGGTATGAAGCGCGTCCTGTTCAGCGGGCTGATCATGATGTCGAGCCTGCAAATGGCTGCTCAATCATGGGCACCTGTGGGTGCTAGTTGGACCTACAAGCAAGTCACGGTAGCTGGACCGGACACCAACCTGGCCGTGATCGAAGTCGTGGGGGACACCCTGATCCAAAGCCGTTCCTGCCGTCGCGTGGAGATGACCGAAGGCTGGTCCATGTGCTACACCCAGGTCCGCTTCTTTCATGGAACGAGCGACTCCCTCCTTTACTGGAACGAGGACGCTCAGGAGTTCCAGCTTCTATTCATGTGGAACGCACTCCCCGGACAGAGCTGGTCAACACCCGTGAGTGACGGGACGAACCAGGGAAACCCTCTTGATACCTTGGACTGGCTCGTGCTGGACACTGGTCATGTCATCGTTTCAGGGATGTCACTGCGGACATACGATGTCCTGGTCGAACCCAGGCAAGCCATGCTTTACGCCCCGATCGGGATGGTAACGGAGCGTCTCGGACCGGATCATTCACCGTTCACGTGGGTCTTTGCTGCCTGTGATGCTGAATCATTCAGTCAGTTGCGCTGCTACTCCGACAGCTCCATCACCTGGCAGAACCCGGACGTGCCCCAATGCGCGCTCGGCACCTCCGTACCTGAACTGAACGCGCAGGCGTTCCGCGTGGCCCCCACCCTGTTGGATCGCGGCGAAGCGCTCACCGTGGACCTCGGCGACCGCCTGGATGCCGAAGGGCTCACCATCCGGCTGACCGACCTCTCCGGACGCATGGTGCGCGAGGCCCCGATCGCCGGTACGCGCACCACGCTGCAGGTGGATGCCTCCGGAGCATTCCTGGTGGTCCTGCTGAAGAACGGCCGGCCGATCGGTCGGCAGCGGGTGGTGGTGCGGTGAAACCGTTCCGCAGGCCGTGGTGTTCCTTTGCAGGCA
>JAGQVR010000295.1 GCA_020437875.1 Flavobacteriales bacterium | reverse complement strand
CGAAGTGGTCGGTGGAGAACGGCTTCCTGCCTGGGTATTTCAGCGGCATTAGGGACCGGCTGCACGCGTTGTCTTCGAATGGAACTGCAACACAGCCGAACGGCGTGACCTTGGGCGGTGGAACTGACCTCTACGTTCAGCGCCACGACGATATGCACCACGCGAGCATCCGGCCGATGTTCGATGCTGGTGCGCTGAAGGGCATCCGCATCGAGCGTGATGAATGCGTGATCGGAGGTGGCTGCGTGGCGAACGACCTGCTTGCTTCGAAGGAACTGCGCGAACATTTACCGGATCTGGAGAAACAGCTGCTGCTCGTTTCCAGCACGCCAATCCGGAACATGGGCACGGTGGCCGGCAACTTCGTGAACGCCTCTCCGATCGGCGACCTCACGGTCTTCTTCTTGGCGCTGGACAGCACTATCACGCTTTCCGCGATTCCGGGTCAAGCCCGGAATGACAGGACGCTGAAGCTCCGTGACCTCTACAAAGGCTATAAACAACTCGACAAGTCTCCGGACGAGATCGTGACCTCATTGCGCTTCAAGCTGCCCGCGAAGAACACGCGCTTCCATTTTGAGAAGGTGAGCAAGCGTACCTACCTCGACATCGCCAGTGTGAACAGCGCTATCCGGTTGGAGATGGATGGCGATACGATCCGCGAAGCTCACATTAGTGCGGGGGGCGTGGCACCCGTTCCGAAGTACATGGCGAATACGTCGGCTTTCCTGACAGGAAAGACTGCTACCAGGGAGACGGTTCGTGCGGCGATCCCGGTGATGAACGAGGAGATCGCGCCGATCAGCGATGCGCGCGGCAGCGCCGATTACAAACGATTGTTGCTGCGCCAACTCTTCTTCGCACACTTCATGCAGCTCTTCCCGGAGCGCTTCACCTTGAACGAGCTTGTGGCATGAAGAACGTCGATAGCGCAGGTCACGTCACGGGACGATCCATCTACCTGGATGACATCCCCGTGCAACAAGGGACCTTGCATGCACTGCCTTGCGATGCGCCCTCCGCTCACGCGCACATCAAGAAGCTCGATGTCTCGAAGGCGGCGGCGTTGCCGGGTGTCGTCAGGGTCCTCACCTACAAGGACGTCACCGGTGAGAACCAGATCGGCGGCATCATTCCCGATGAACCGTTGTTCGCGGAACATGAGGTCCACTTCTGGGGAATGCCTGTGGCGCTCATAATCGCCACTTCGGAGGATATCGCACGGCAGGCCCGCAAGCTCATCGAGATCGAACTGGAGGAGCTGCCGGTGATCACGGATCCGCGCGAGGCCCGAGCGAAAGGCGAACTCATCATCCCACCGCGCACCTTCAAGCTTGGCGACACGAAGAGCGCCTGGTCTCAATGCGCGCACGTGTTCGAGGGCCGCGCGGACAACAACGGGCAGGAGCATCTGTACATCGAGACGCAAGGCGCGTACGCCTACCCCACTGAGCACGACAGCATCCGGATCTCGTCGAGCACGCAAGGCCCGACGGCCGTGCAGCGAACTGTGGCGCGCGTGCTCGGCGTTCCCATGCACCGCGTGGAAGTGGATGTGACCCGGCTCGGCGGTGGCTTCGGCGGCAAGGAGGATCAGGCCTCCGCGTGGGCCGCATTGGTTGCCTTGGCGGCCTTCGTGCTGAAGAAACCGGTGAAGCTGAGCATGCACCGCATGGACGACATGCGGATGACCGGCAAGCGGCATCCGTACAGCAGCGACTACAAGATCGGCTTCGACAAGGACCTGAAGATCGTGGCGTACGAAGCCACCTTCCACCAGAACGCCGGCGCAGCAGCTGACCTGTCACCCGCGGTGATGGAGCGCACGCTCTTCCACGCCACCAACAGCTACTTCGTGCCGAACGTGGAGGTGACCGCGTACTCCTGCCGCACGCACCTGCCACCGAACACGGCCTTCCGTGGCTTTGGTGGACCGCAGGGCATGTTCGTGATCGAGAGCGCCATCGCGCATGCGGCGCAGGAACTCGGCATCAGCACGCGTGAGATCCAGAAGCGCAACCTGATCCAGGAAGGCAGCGAGTTCAGCTATGGGCAGATCGCGGAACGCGTGAACGCCCAGGCCTGCTGGGAACTGACCGAGCAGAAGTACCACCTCGACAAGCTCCAGGCGGAGGTCGATGCCTTCAATGCGAAGAGCGAGGCGCACAAGAAGGGCATGGCGATCATGCCGATCTGTTTCGGGATCTCGTTCACGAATACGCCGATGAACCATGCGCGCGCGCTCGTGCATGTGTACCAGGACGGCAGCGTGGGCCTGAGCACCGGCGGTGTGGAGATGGGCCAGGGCCTCAATGCCAAGATGGTCCAGGTGGCGAGCGTAGTCTTCTCGATCGATCCGTCGCGGGTGAAGATCGAGAGCACGAACACCACGCGCGTGGCGAACACCAGCCCCAGCGCGGCCAGTGCCACCGCTGACTTGAACGGCAAGGCGCTGGAGAACGGCTGCAACGCGATCCTCGCGCGGCTGAAGGAGAAGGCGTCACGCATGCTCAAAGCAACACCCGATGCGATCACGATCGTGGATGAGCGCGTGCTGAACAACGGCCAGCCCAGCGAGCTCGATTGGAAGAAGCTGGTGCACGCCGCGCACTGGGACCGCGTGAACCTGAGTGAGAGCGGCCACTACGCCACGCCGGAGATCCACTTCGACAAGACGAAGGAGAAAGGCCATCCCTTCGCGTACCACGTCTATGGCACCGCGGCGGTGATGGTCACGGTGGATTGCATCCGCGGCACCTACGCCATCGACGCGGTGAAGCTGGTGCACGATTTCGGCAAGCGCATGAACGACGCGGTGGACATCGGCCAGATCGAAGGCGGGCTGGTGCAGGGCCTCGGCTGGATGACGATGGAGGAGATCGTTTACAACGACAAAGGCAAATTGCTGAGCAACGCGCTGAGCACCTACAAGGTCCCGGACATCCACAGCGTGCCGAAGGAGATCACGATCGAAGCGCTACCGACCGACGGACATCCGCTGGCCATCCGCCGCAGCAAGGCCGTGGGCGAGCCGCCGCTGATGTACGGCATCGGGGTATACTTCGCGATCCAGAACGCGATCAAGGCCTTCCGGCCGGATGCGCGCATGGTCTTCGATGCGCCGTACACGCCGGAGAAGGTGTTGATGAGTTTGTATGCATAGGGCTACTGCTGCCCAATAAGCGCTGCACCATTCCTACTTTCCATACGGATGCGCTTGTCATAAAGCCCGGTATCATCGTAGGTACCCGCTTCAATCACCATATGCGCCCCGTTCCACAGCGGATAGAAATCATAGGCTTCATTGATGGTCTGGAATGGCCGAGAGACTGTGCCAGTCCGTGGGTTAGTAGGTGGAGCATATCCG
>JAGQVR010000294.1:717-3361 GCA_020437875.1 Flavobacteriales bacterium | reverse complement strand
ACAGTCGTCCGGTCGCCCCATCAAAGAGCAGCGAACGGATCACCACATTGAAGTCGCCGGTACCATCGGGAGCCAGAAAGCCCAGGCTTCCGCTGAACATCCCTCGCGGACCGTCCTCCACCTCACGGATCAGTTCCATGGCCCGCACCTTGGGCGCGCCGGTCATGCTGGCCATGGGGAAGGCGGCACGCAACACGTCCAGTGCTGTGAGTTCCTCGGCGATCACCGCGGAAACGGTGCTCACCATCTGGTGTACGCGTGGGTAGGACCGCACCGCGCACAACTCCTCCACCTGCACGGTGCCGCTCGCAGCGATCCGGGACAGGTCGTGACGCATGACATCCAGCGCCATGATGTTCTCGCTGCGCTCCTTCGCATCGGATGCGAGTTCCTCCATGTGCCGGTGGTCCGTGGCCTGGTCGAATGAACGCGGCCGGGTCCCCTTCATCGGCTGACCGATCACCCGGCGGCCGTCGAAGGCGAGGAAACGTTCGGGACTTGCACAGAGCACGTAGCCATCATCGGAACGGGCGAAGGCCGCGAAAGGCGCATCGGAATGGAGCAGCAGGGTACGGAATGCGCGGTAGGGATCGAACCCGGGAACGGTCGCGCTGCGCGTGGTGCAGTAGTTGATCTCGTAGATATCACCGCGTTGGATGTGGGCCAACAGGTGTTGCACGTTGGCGAGATAGCGTTCCCGATCGCAGTGCATGGACCAGGTGATGCGTGGAGGTCCGCCCGTGTCCGGCGCATCAATGAAGGCCCGTTCCGCCCAGGCGTGCGCCTGATCCACGTCCGCCTGTCGCACGTGCATCCATACCTCCTCGCCCTTCCACTCGACAACGAACCGCGGCATGGACCAGGTACCGGAAGCCGAGCGTGTGTCAACGGCATGTTGGATGGCTTCCTTCCATTCATAGGGCAGGGTCGCGAAGTACCAATCACGTGCCCGGCCTTGCTCATCGAAGTCGGGGGCGTCCACACACTCAACCTCTCCCACGCCGAGCACGGCGCGTTGCCTATCCGCGATACGGCGGAAGTGGAAGTGTCGCTCCTGCCGAAGCACCGACCAATCGAAGCCAGGCAGGCGGCCCAGGGCGATGGAGACGCGCATGGCGGGCCAAGTTACCGGCTGTGCTCCAGCATCGGCTTTCGGAAGCGCATGATGAGGAGGTAGACGAAGAGCAGACCTGAGAGCGAGACCGCCAGGCGGCCGACGAGGTCACCATGCTGCACGAAGAAGGTGGTCGCCTCGTGTATCTGCACCGTGCGCTTCAGGGCGGTCGGCACCCACCAGGGTGTCGCTTGATGAATGACGCCGCGCCGGTCCACGAAACAGGAGATACCGGTATTGGCCGAACGCACCACCTCCCGGCGGGTCTCGATCGCGCGGATGGAGGAGTACGTGAGATGCTGGAGGTAGCCAGGGGAATCACCCCACCATGCATCGTTCGTGATCACGGCGATCAGGTTCCCGCCGTTCAAGACGTGCGCGGCCACATGCTCACCGAAGACGGACTCGTAGCAGATCGCGGGCACCAGTCGAAGGTCGTCACTCGCGTCAACCAGCACCTCGCGTTCATCCTGCACCCCGAGGCTGCCGGAGGTCCCGCCCAGATCGATGGCGAAGTCGCCGAGATGGCCGAGCACCCCCTCGAAAGGCATGAGCTCCACGCCGGCCACGAGCTTCGACTTGTGGTAGATCTCCAACGGGCCATTCGCCGGCATGAAGAGGGCCGCATTGTACGAGGTGTACCAGCGCTGTGCACCCGGCGGCAGGCCTTCCTCCCGGAACAGCGGACGAGCGGAGACCGGCACTTCCTCATCCGGTCGGTACAGCTTATCCGACGACATGCCCGTCAGCAATGCCGCCCGGGGATGTGTCTTCTGGAATGCACGTAATCGCACGGTGCTTCGCGCGGCCTCGATCCCATCCTCCCAAAGCCCCTTGTACGCCGGTCCGTCACCGCTCATATCGATCGTGGCGTTCTCCTGCAATGCCGTCTCGGGCATCACGACGAGCGCGGTGGAGTCCGTCATCACGCTGTCGGCCAGGGCGAGCATCCGATCGAGCTGCTCCAAGGCATCGATGCCACCGAACTTCTGGGTGTACGGGTCGATGTTCGGCTGGACCACGACCACCTCGATCGCACGCACGCCTTCCGTGGCGATGGTCTCGAAGCGATACCAGGAGCCGAGGAGCGGCACGATCAGCATTCCCAAGGCGACCGTCGCATTCGCGATGGCGGTACGCGGATCACGCGCACGACGCACGATCGCACGATCCAGGAACATGGTCACCAGCAACACCCACGCACTTCCGCCGAGCATCCCTGTGAACTCGTACCACTGGATCCACCCGGGATGGGTGCCGAAGACGTTCCCGATCGAGAACCAGGGCCATTGCAGGTCCCAGTCGTGGTGCAGCCGTTCGAAGGCCAGCCAATAGGCGATGAAGGCCACAGCGGAGATGTTCGCCCCGGCGATACGGCGAGTGACGCGCTTGAGCCACCATGGCACCAGCATGAACAGCGAGTTCAAGGTCATTGGCGCCAGACCACTGACGAGGCGGGTGCCCATCGGTTCGCTCACTTCGAAGAACCACCAGGAACAGGCCGCGTTCCAGATGAAGACGGCCAGCAGG
>JAGQVR010000294.1:0-708 GCA_020437875.1 Flavobacteriales bacterium | reverse complement strand
AGGCGGGTGCCCATCGGTTCGCTCACTTCGAAGAACCACCAGGAACAGGCCGCGTTCCAGATGAAGACGGCCAGCAGGGCGTACGGGGTGAAGGCACGCTTGCGGCCCGCGAGGCGTTTGTCGTGCAGGCGTTCGGCGTGCAACAGTGGCAGCCAGGCCACGAAGGCCAGGAAGGTGAAGCCTCCGATGGCAGGCCAGGCGAGGGCCCAGAGCAGGCCGCTCAAGGAAGCCCAAAGGATGATGTGCGCACGCCTCAATGCCATCGGGCGCCGAAGGTACTTGGCCGTGCGGTCAGAGCTTGTACATCTTGCCGAAGCCCTTGTTGAAGTAGCTCGCGGCGTCCGTGGCGCGGTACTCGATGTCCTCGCCGTTGATCTGTGAGATCACCCGGTAGAGGTACACACCGCGTGCCAGTCGATCGCCGAACTCATCGGTGCCGTCCCAGGCGTAATCGGTGATATTCCTGCCCACGCGCAGCGGCCCGAGCTCATGCATCTTCACCTCCCACACCACACGACCGGTCACAGTCATGATCTGGATCTTCATGTAGGTGGGCACCGTGCTTCCCGTCAACGTGAACACGAAGCGCGTACTCGTCGTGAACGGGTTCGGATAGTTGAGCACCTCGGTGATGGTGCTGCGGTTGATCACCTCGAAGGAGACCTTGTAATCGTTGTCGCCGGATGGGTTGCGGCTCAGGTCCATGGC
>JAGQVR010000293.1 GCA_020437875.1 Flavobacteriales bacterium | reverse complement strand
GTTCTCGCCCATGGGCAGGTAGCCCAGCTTGTGGCCCTCCCAGTATACCGCCACGGCATTGGCATCGTGTTCGTTGTCGTACTCGCGCACCAAGTCCAGATCGTCGTGCTCCTTGATCCGGCGTATCACTCGCTCCCCCTCGTGGTACTGGAACCCACGCACGAAGGCATCATAGAGGTGTAGATGGGTGCAGTCCTTGGCCCAGGCCATACGGTCCTGCTGCTCTGGGGTCAGCAGCTCCAGTGGCGGCAGGGTAAGCAGGGCCGGCGAGCCGATGAGGGTGCGGAGGAAGGTGAGGCGGTGCATGGGGCAAAGGTGGGTGCACGCGCGCTTTTCAGAGTTTTCAACAGCTGTTGGAAAGCTGGCACAAGCCTCAGACCTTACCGTTTGATGATCGACGGGAAAGCCGACACGGAGTACATAGCCCATCACGACGAGCGCCGCGACAAGTCGCAGGCACTTGCCGTTCATTTGGCCGAAGTCGCAGCGCTCGCTGAAGGCTACGCTGAAAAGATCGGCCTGCCCAAAAGCGCCGCACTCATAGGCTTAATCCATGACCTAGGTAAGTACAGCAACGAGTTCCAGAACTATATCAAATCCGCTGTCGGCCTGCTAGACCAGGATGTGGATGAAGAAGCCGTTGACCCCAAAGAACAGAAAGGGAAGGTGGATCATTCCACCGCTGGCGCACAATGGGTATGGCGGGAACTCGGCAAACAAGGAACCGAAGGCCGTGTAGCAGCCCAATTCCTTTCGCTATGTATCGCCTCGCACCATTCCGGGCTAATCGACTGTCTTGCGCCTGATGGCACGGACGTATTCGACAGGCGCACGAATAAGGCGGATGCACGAACGCACCTCGAAGAGGCACTCTCGAATGCGGATCGTTCCATCCGTGAGCGAATGAGCCAGTTGGCCACGGACCCTGGGGTTCCGAAAGAGCTGACCTCGGCGATCAAGCAGGTTGCCCAGGATCAACACTTCTTCAATTGGGGTCTCTTGCTGCGCTTCCTCTTCAGCACCCTTATCGATGCCGACCGCACCAACTCAGCGGAATTCGAACAACCGCATCGACGCAGACGACTTGGTGAGGCTCCGGCATGGCTGGAGCTTATTGATCGGCTGGAGAACCACCTGTCCCAATTCACGAACGAACGGCCGATCGACGGGCTCCGGAAGGACATCGCGCTGCATTGCCTGGATGCCGCACAGCGCGAGCGCGGAACCTACACGCTTACCGTTCCCACCGGCGGTGGCAAAACGCTGGCCAGTTTGCGGTTCGCTCTGCACCATGCCCGGAAGCACGGTATGGAGCGCGTCATCTACGTCATCCCCTATACCTCCATTATCGACCAGAACGCACAGGTGGCGCGGACGGTATTGGAACCAGCCGGAACACCGCCGGGCAGTGTGGTGCTGGAACATCACTCCAACCTTACACCCGAGAAGGACACATGGCGGAGCAAGACGCTCTCTGAAAATTGGGACGCACCTGTCATATACACCACCACGGTGCAGTTGCTCGAAACACTCTTCGCCGCAGGCACTCGGGATGTGCGCCGCCTGCACCGGTTATCCAAAGCAGTCATCGTATTCGACGAAGTGCAAACGCTTCCCATCAAGATCTTCCACCTGTTCTGCAATGCGATGAACTTCGTCGTGGAACGATGCGGAAGCACTGTACTTCTTTGCACAGCGACACAGCCGCTGTTGCACATGATCGACGAGAAAAAGGGACGGCTCCGTTTGGGGCCATACAACCGGCGAGCGGCCGCGGATCACGAGCTGATGCCCGATGTGCGTAAGCTCTTTTCCGAACTCGAACGTGTGGTTGTTCTCGACCGGCGCAAACAGAATGGATGGGCCACGGCAGAGGTCGCTGACCTGGCCCGCCAATGCTTGCAGGAGCTTGGCAGCTGCCTGGTGGTGGTGAATACCAAGGCGATGGCCTTGGCGCTTTACGCTGAATGCGGCGGGGTTGCCAGCAAAGACCTGTTCCACTTGAGCACGCACATGTGCCCCGCTCATCGCAAAGAGGTATTGAACAAGATCCGGGCACGGCTTGAACCTGGGAAGGAGCAACCCACGCTCTGCATCAGCACCCAACTCATTGAGGCTGGGGTGGATGTGGACTTCGGCAGCGCCATCCGCTCGCATGCGGGGCTGGACTCCATCGGGCAGGCCGCTGGGCGCTGCAACCGTAATGGCCGACATGCAAAGCGACCGGTCTACGTGGTGAACCCCACAGATGAGAAGGTGGACATGCTCGAAGAGATCAAGGTCGGGCAGGATGATCTTGCGCGCTTCATGCGGGACTATGTCGGTAACCCGCAGGAGTTCGACAACAATCCGCTGAGCAATGCGGCCATGGAGCGCTACTTCACCTACTTCTTCTTCAACCGTAGCAAGGCCATGACGTACCCGGTGGAGCCGCCCAGGTTCGAGCGTACGGACACGTTGTTGGACGTCCTATCGCACAATGGCAAGGCTCTTGAAGAGCACGCTCGCATCCATAAGAGCAAACCCGGCCTTCTTCTTCGCCAATCCTTCATGGGCGCCGCCAAAGCATTCCGTGCCATCGACAGCCCGGCCCAAGGCGTCATCGTGCCGTACGGCGAAGAAGGAAGGAGCCTGATCAATGAACTCTACGCCGCATTCGACCCCACCAAGGCCTTCAAGCTATTGCGGCGCGCCCAGCAGTATTCCGTGAACGTATTCCCCCATGTGCTCCGTCGCTTACAGGAGGCGAACGCCGTTACCGAGGTACAGGAAGGAACCGGCATACTCTTCCTGAACGAACAGTATTACGACAATAACACCGGGCTGAGTGAAGTACCCGTGAACAATCAAGAAACTTTGACTGCATGAGGAACAGTATCGAATTCAAGGTCTGGGGGCGTTACGCGCTCTTCACCGACCCGCTGACCCGCGTAGGTGGCGAGAAGTGCTCGTACCACATTCCCACGTACGAAGCTTTGAAGGGCGTCGTCAAGTCCATTTACTGGAAGCCTACCATCATCTGGGTGGTGGATGAAGTGCGCGTGATGAAGCACTTCCGCACCGAAACAAAAGGCGTGAAGCCCATCGACTACGGCGGCGGGAACAGTCTGGCCTACTACACCTATCTGAAAGATGTGGAATACCAAGTGCGAGCGCACTTCGAGTGGAATCCGCATCGGGAACGACTGAAGGAGGACCAGAACGAAGGCAAGCACTTCAATATCGCCAGGCGCATGGTGGAGCGCGGTGGTCGGCAGGATGTTTTCCTTGGGACGCGCGAGTGCCAGAGCTATGTGGAACCCTGCACCTTCGGCGAGGGCACTAGTGAGTATGATGGCTACGGCACCCTCGACTTCGGCCTGACTTTCCATGG
>JAGQVR010000292.1:1266-3379 GCA_020437875.1 Flavobacteriales bacterium | reverse complement strand
CCGGGATCCCAAGCGCGATATTGGAGTACTCGGCCGGGCCACCGGGAAGGCCCTGACCTTCGGTCCCGAGCGGCTTCAAGCGCACGTATTGGTTCTCGAACTGGGCCTTCGGGTCGAAGTAGAACGCTGCGATCCCCGCGTAGGCATAGAGGCCGATACGAGAGGACTTTTCCCCTTGGACACCACGAAGGCTGTGGTAATGCCCCAACTCCTCCTTATAAGGATGGACCTCGATGACGAATGACCCTTCGTAGATGTCGGACTTGAAGCTAAGGTTCCTGTTCTGGCGAAAGGGTTCCGTGGTCAGGTTGTCATTGCCCGCCATGACCCCGTAGGTGGCTCGTGCCCGCAGGGCCACGCGTTGGGCCACATAGTATCGATAGTCGAAATGCGCCGCCGGGCGGGTCTGGCTCAGCTCAAGGTCCCACAAGAATGGAGAGCCGATCTGGTTCCGACCTCCCAGTTCGCCAAGGAAGTTGGAGATCCCGAAGCCCAAGCTGATCTCCTGACGCTGGGTCTTCCAATAGTTGGATTGCCGGAAATACTGCGCATGTACACCAGAACCGGCCAATAGCATGGCCACCAGCAGGAAAGGATGTAGCAGACGCGCGTAGCGAGGTGTCATTGACTCGGGACCGGTCAAATATAGACGCTCCTGCGAAACAAGCTTGGTCGCAGGGGAACGAAGAAAAGACACCCGAGCCCATCGAGGGTTGCCCGTTAATGCGCGAAAAGGGAAGGTGGCGGGATGCAGGACAACCGCGGCGATCGTCAGAACACGATCTTCTGTCGTCGGATCCTTGTGCGATACTTCTTGCTGCCGCTCTTGTACTTGATCAGCTTGTAGTGCACCTGGAACTTGAGGAATAGATACGCGTCCAGGTCCTCGGGGTCCCCACGTTGCTGTCCGGGAGCGGTCGGGTTCAGGCCGAATTGATAGAGTCTACCCACTCGTAGGCTCGGGTCCGATAGATAGGCGGCCATATCACCTCGTGCCGCCTGGAGGACTTCCGGGTCGAAGTACTCCGTGCTCACATCGTCGACGTAATCCGTGAAGGTCTTGGTGTACTGAAGTTCCACCCCGACGCTCAAGGTCTTGTTCAATGCTTTCCGCAACCCGACACCCATCGGAACGCAGAGCGAATAGTTGTCGTATTCCTCCGGGCCACCCGGAAGTCCCTGGCCCTCCGTGCTCAATGGCTTCAGTCGGACCCAGGTGTTCTCGAACTGCGCCCTGGGATCGAAGTAGAAGCCCCCGACCCCGATGAAGGTGTAGAAGCCTACGCGTGAACCCTTGGTGCCCTGGACACCACGCAGGTCATAGATGTGGCCGAGTTCCTCACTGAACAAGTGGAACTCATAAGCCAGGTAAACCTCGTAGACATCGGACCGGAAGCTCAGGTTCCTGTTCTGGCGGAACTCCTCGGTGGTCAGGTTGTCGTTGCCGGCCAGCACGCCATAGGTGGCGCGTCCGCGGATGGCCATCTTCCGTGTCAGGTAGTACCTGTAGTCCACGTGCATGGCAGGCCGCGTCTGGCTCAATTCCAGGTCCCAGACGAACGGTGAGCCGATCTGGTTGCGACCACCGAGTTCACCCAGGAAGTTGGACATGCCGAAGCCGAAGCTCACTTCCCGCCGGTGCGTTTTCCAGTAGCTCGATTGCCTGAAGTACTGTGCACCCACCTCGTCGGTCACGACGACCGAGAACACGCTGAACAAGAGGATGTTGCGGAGTAGGCTTCGCATCATGCAGGCACGGGCGGGAGGAACGAAAATACCCCTGCACGGCGAACGGAGGTCCTGGAACCTCCGCATCTTTCACCAAGGCGCTGTTCAACCATGCCGGACCTTTCTACGCAGCCGGCGCGAAAAGTTGCATCCAGTGCTCACCACCGCGTGCAATGCCAGAGCACGACCCCGGCGCATACGGAAACGTTCAGTGAGTGTTTGCTGCCGTTCTGGGGCACGATGATGCAGCTGTCACAGGCATGCACCACCTCGTCGGAGACGCCGTGCAGTTCGTTGCCGAAGACCAGGGCCACCCGGTCATCGGAACTGCCCTTCAGTTCTGGAAGTTCGAGTGCTTGGGCCGTCTGTTCAACGGCGAGCACCC
>JAGQVR010000292.1:0-1257 GCA_020437875.1 Flavobacteriales bacterium | reverse complement strand
AGGCCACCCGGTCATCGGAACTGCCCTTCAGTTCTGGAAGTTCGAGTGCTTGGGCCGTCTGTTCAACGGCGAGCACCCGATAGCCTCGGGCCTTGAGTTCCTTCACAGCCTCCAGTGCGCTGGTCGCGGAGCTCCACGGAACGGATCCGGTGGCCCCCAGGGCGGTCTTCTCGATCTCGCGATGCGGGGGGTGCGGGGTGAATCCACAAAGGATGATGCCTTCCGCACCGAATGCGTCCGCCGTTCGGAAGATCGATCCCACATTGTGCCGGCTCCGGACATCGTCTAGCACCAATCGGATCGGTCGTTTGGGCCGTTCATGGTGCTCCGCCGCAGTGGGCCGGTCCAGCTCGTTCATATGCAGTTTACGGTCCGTGGCCGGCATGTTCGGAAAATGTGGAGATCGGTGGGGTCTTGGTGTGTGTCGGGCTGATGACGGGCAGTACCTTGGCAGGCTACGCCGGAAGCCCGGGCAAGCCGGGCGAAAGTAGGCGACCTGTGCATGGCCAAGTCCGAAGGAACACCTTTGATGCAGCAGTATGGCAGCATCAAGGCGAAATACCCCGATGCCCTACTGCTCTTCCGGGTGGGCGATTTCTACGAGACCTTCGGGAGCGACGCCGTGGTGGCGTCGGGTGTTCTGGGGATCACCCTTACGAAGCGGAACAACGGGGGGGCGGCCGATCTGGAGTTGGCCGGCTTCCCGCACCATGCGCTGGATAACTACCTGCCGAAACTCGTCCGCGCCGGGTATCGCGTCGCGATCTGTGATCAGCTGGAGGATCCAAAGGCCACCAAGACCATCGTGAAACGAGGGGTCACCGAGGTGGTCACTCCGGGTGTCGCATATAGTGATCAGGTGGTGGACCACAAGGCCAACAACTGGCTGGCGGCGATCTGCGGCCAGCAGGGGCGCTATGGAGCGGCATTCCTCGATGTCACCACCGGTGAGTTCTTGGTGGCCGAGGACGATGCCGAGGAGATAGCGCGCTTGGTCGACCGCCACGCCCCGAGTGAGCTGCTCTTCCCGAAGGGTTCCAGGGATGAAGCGCTTATCCGCACCTGTGGGTCCTTCAACACCTTCCCCTTGGATGAGTGGGCCTTCACGGAGGACTTCGCGCGTGAGCGGCTCCTTCGGCAGTTCGCCACGACCAGTTTGAAGGGCTTCGGGATCGAGGACCTGCACTGGGGCCAGAAGGCGGCGGGGGCCATCCTGCACTATTTGGGCGAGACACGCCATGATCGTCTCGCCCACGT
>JAGQVR010000291.1 GCA_020437875.1 Flavobacteriales bacterium | reverse complement strand
CCAAGCCTGCCAGCGGAACCTGCCCCACATCCCCTCCGCTTGCAGCACTTCGTAGGTGATCCGCAGGTCCGTGCCGCTCGTGAGCAACATGCGCCACATGGCCCGTACCTGCGCTTCGTCGAGGTCCGGGAAGACCGGATCACTGAAGCGGGCACCTGCATGGTAGCATGCGCCCATCGCGGAATGGTCGCGCTGTGCGAAAGCGGAATAGAACCGTTCGAGGACGTGCATCGCCGTGAAAGTACAGGAGCCGGACCGATCTAGCTTCGCGCGCGGCCAGGACCATTCAAGGATCCACATGGAGCACAAGCACCACTATTCACTCGAGGTCGTATGGACCGGGAACCGAGGTATGGGAACGGACCATTACCGGAGCTATGGCCGCGAGCATACCGTACGGATCGAAGGGAAGCCGGATCTGCTCGGATCAGCCGACCCCACCTTCCGCGGGGATCGGTCCCGCCACAACCCGGAGGACCTGTTGATCGCAGCGTTGAGCGCCTGCCACCTCATGAGCTACCTGCATGTGTGCGCGGTGAACGGTGTGGTGGTGACCAGCTACGTGGACAAGGCCACCGGTACCATGGAGACCTTCCCGGATGGAAGCGGTCGCTTCCTCGAGGTCGTGCTTCACCCCGAGGTCATCGTGGCGTCAGAAGGGATGATCGCAAAGGCGGTGGAACTGCACCATAAGGCACACGCACTCTGCTTCATCGCCAACTCCGTGAATTTCCCGGTGCACTGCCAACCGATGATCCGGTCGGCAACGACGTTATAGGAAGAGGTCGGGCATCAGCTCCCCACCGGGGTTCACGGCATACTGATCGAAGTCGGTGATACCGCTCTCGCGCAGCACCTCCTCGTCGATCAGGAAACGACCGGTGTAGTTCGCGCTGTTCTTGTTCACCACCGTCCAGGCGG
Organism: Flavobacteriales bacterium; assembly: GCA_020437875.1. GTDB lineage: Bacteria > Bacteroidota > Bacteroidia > Flavobacteriales_F > PHOS-HE28 > PHOS-HE28. The sequence continues at coordinate 2,519 of JAGQVR010000291.1, read as the reverse complement.
CGTCGGCCACGATCTCGGGCTTGCGGCTGCGGGCGATGAGCTGATCGCCGCCGAGCAGGTTCTGCACCGCCGCCGTGGCGATGGTGGTGCGCGGCCACAGGGCGTTCACCGCGATACCGGACTGCTTGAGCTCCGCTGCGAGGCCGAGCACGGTCATGCTCATGCCGTATTTCGCCATGGTGTACCCGAGGTGCTTGGCGAACCACACCTTGTCCAGGTTCAGCGGTGGCGAGAGCGTGAGGATGTGCGCGTTCGTCCCCTCCTTCAGCAGGGAGATCGCATACTTGGAGACCATGTAGGTGCCGCGCACGTTGATCTGGTTCATCAGGTCCCAGCGCTTCATCTCCATGCGCTCGGTGTTGGACAGGTTGATCGCGCTGGCGTTATTCACCAGCACGTCCAGGTGACCGAAGGTCTTCTTCACCTGCTCGAACATGGCGACGACCTGCTCCTCCGAGCGGATATCGACCTTCACGGCAAGTGCCTTCCCACCGAGCTCCTCCACCTCCTTCGCCACCGTATGGATGGTGCCAGGGATGCGCGGGTCCTCCTCCGTGGACTTGGCGGCGATGACGATGGAATAGCCGTTGCTGGCGAGCTTGAGGGCGATGGCGCGGCCGATGCCGCGGCTTCCTCCGGTGATGAGCGCTACTCTGGACATGTGTTGATCGGTGCCGGACAGTGGCGCCGGGTCCGAATTTACCAGTGCTTCACCGTTCCCCGCCGATCGCTCATCGAACTTCATCGCCCATTCCCATTGGTCGGTCGGAAAGCTGGTGGGCACGTGAAACCACTACGAACATTCGGAGTCCAAAGACAAACCACCCCATGAACAAGCGTGAATTCCTCCGGACCAGCGGATTGCTCGGTGCCGCCACCTTCCTACCCATCGGCCGTGCCTTCGCTGAGGACGGGCGCTTCACCGGGGAACGCGGTGTTTGTTCGCTCATCCCTTCGGAAACGGCAGGGCCCTTCCCATTGGACCTTACGGAGAATGCGACCTTCTTCCGGCAGGACATCACGGAGGGTTATCCCGGCGTACCGCATACGGTCCGTCTTCGCATCATCGGCCTCAACAACTGTGAGCCCATGCCGAACGTTCGCGTGAACATCTGGCACTGCAGCAACGAAGGGCGCTACTCGGGCTACAGTGTGAGCAACAATCCTGGCCAGGCCGGGCTCACCTACCTGCGCGGCTATCAATTCACTGATGCCGATGGCATGGTGGAGTTCCAGACGATCTTCCCAGGCTGGTATCCGGGTCGCATCTGCCACATCCACTTCCAGGTGTATGTGAACAGCAGCTATGCGGCGATCTCCCAGCTCACCTATCCGATCGAAACGAAGAACGCCATCTATGCGGCCAATCCGGACCTCTATCCATCCGGCGCGGACCCATTGAGCTACAACCAGGACGGCATCTTCAACAACGGCTACGAGTTCCAGTTGGCGACGCTTGAAGCGAATGACGAAGGCGGCTATGACAGCTTCCTCGAGGTGGCTGTACAAGGCAATGGCATCCCGACCGGCTTGGCGGAACTGCAGGTCGCCGAGCAATTCGAACTCGGACAGAACGTACCCAACCCGTACGTAGGCGGCACGGTGGTACCGATCCGTCTCGAGCGCGCCAGCGATGTGCAACTGGACCTCTACGACCTGCAAGGCCGTAAGGTGGCCGATGTGCAACAGCTCGGTCTGCCCGTTGGTGAGCACCGCATCGTGCTGGACATGGTCAAGTTGGGGCTGCCCTCGGCCAACTATGTGTACCAGGCCGAGGTGCGCAACTCCGCAGGGGTCTGGCGCACAGCGAAGATGATGACGGCGCAGCGGTGAGCGCAGGCCTCGGGATCGTGGAAAACTGATCACGAGAAGGCTTCGTTCGCCCGGTAACTTCGTGGCCCTTCCACCATGAAGTTCTCGCACCTCCACGTCCACACCCAGTTCTCCCTGCTGGACGGCGCCGCCAGCATCCCCTCGCTCTTCAAGAAGGCCGCGAAGGACGGCCAGCCCGCGCTCGCCATCACCGACCATGGCAACATGTTCGGTGCCTTCAAGTTCGTGGCCGAGGCGGGCAAGCACAAGAACGAGGACGGCAGCTTGAAGGTGAAGCCGATCGTGGGTTGCGAATTCTATGTGGTTACCGACCGCCACAAGAAGAGCTTCACCCGGGACGACAAGGACAAACGCTACCACCAGCTGATGCTGGCGAAGAACGCCGAGGGCTACCGGAACCTCAGCAAGTTGTGTTCCTTGGGCTTCATCGACGGCTTCTACAGCAAGTATCCGCGGATCGACAAGGAGCTGATCGAGCAGTACCATGAAGGACTGATCGCCACCACCTGCTGTCTCGGAGCGAGCGTACCACAGGCGATCATGCGGGCGGGTGATGGCGATCTGATCGCTGCGGAGGCCGAGTTCAAGTGGTGGCTTGACCTCTTCGGCGAGGACTACTACATCGAGCTGCAGCGTCACGGCATCCCCGAGCAGGACAAGGTGAACGCCGTGCTGGTACAATGGAG
>JAGQVR010000290.1 GCA_020437875.1 Flavobacteriales bacterium | reverse complement strand
TGGGCCTCGAGATCGGTGGTGGCACCCTGGCGACCATCATCTCCGTGGATGCGGTGCTTGTGCTCTGTGGTGCCGTGCTCACCAGTTTCGTGGGTGTGAGCGGCCTGGTGAAACGAATGACCCTCGACCGCGTCCTGCCGCAGTTCCTGCTGAAGGAGACCAAGAGCGGCAGCTCCCCGCGCATCCTCATCCTCTTCTTCCTGCTGTGCCTGTCCGTGCTGTTGATCACCGCGGGTGAATTGAAGGCCCTGGCCGGTGTCTACACCATCTCCTTCCTCATCGTGATGGCCTTCTTCGCCTTCGGGAACTTCCTCCTGAAGATCAAACGGGCACGTCTTCCGCGGCCGGAGAGCGCCACACCCTTCGTGGTCTTCATCGCGCTGCTCGCGATCCTTGTCGCACTCTACGGCAACGTGAAGCTGCATCCGGAACACCTCGTCGTCTTCCTACAGTACTTCATCCCCACGGCGCTGATCATCTTCATTTTCTTGAAGAGGAACGTGATCCTCGAATACCTGGTCGTGGTGGTCTCGAGCTTCCTCGACTCGATGCAGGCCGTGGCCAAGTTGAGCCGCATGCGCATCAATCGAACGCTGCGCAAATTGACCGACCAGGAGTTCGTGTACTTCACGAAGGGGGATGACATCGCCGTGCTGAACCGGGTGATGATGTACGTGGAGGAGAACGAGATCACGAAGAAGCTCCGGATCGTGAACGTGCAACAGGCTGACCAGTCGCTGTCCGAATCGTTCTGCCAGGACATCAAGGTGCTCGACCGGGCCTACCCGGAGATCCACATCGAACTGGTCCAGATGAAAGGCGTCTTCGGACCGGAACTTGTTGACCGGCTGAGCCGCGAGTGGAACATCCCCACGAACTTCATGTTCATCGGCTCGCCCGGTGACCACTTCCCCTATCGCGTGGCCGACCTCGGTGGTGTGCGCCTGATCATCTGATCGCCCCGATCGATCACCTTTGCTGAATGGGCACGGACCGACCCGCGAAAGGCCGGCTGCGGGAACACGTCTTCCGGATCATCTTCGGCACCGGCACACCGGCGGGCAGGCTCTTCGATGTGCTCCTGCTCTGGGCCATCGTCATCAGCGTGACCCTGGTGATGTTGGAGAGCGTGGCGGAGATCAAGCTCCGATACGGCCGGTCCTTGTACCTCGCCGAACTCGGGTTCACCGCCCTGTTCACCGTGGAGTATCTCCTCCGCCTGTGGAGCATCGACCGGCCTATCCGGTATGCGCGGAGCTTCTTCGGTATCGTGGACCTGCTGTCCATCCTGCCCACCTACCTCGGCCTCGTATTCGGTGGGATGCACTCCCTGATGGTGATCCGCTCCCTGCGCCTGCTGCGCATCTTCCGGATCCTGAAGCTCGTCCGTTTCGTCTCCGAGGCGGGTTCCCTCGCCCGGGCGCTCAGGGCCAGCCGTCGCAAGATCACCGTCTTCCTGCTCGTGGTCTTCGCCATCACCGTGGTCTTCGGCACCTTGATGTACATGGTGGAATCCCCGGAGGCAGGGTTCACGAGCATCCCACGCAGCATCTACTGGGCCATCGTCACCCTTACCACCGTTGGCTATGGGGACATCGCACCGCAGACGATCGTGGGTCAGGCACTGGCCTCCTTCATCATGATCCTCGGCTACGGCATCATCGCGGTACCGACAGGTATCGTGAGCGCCGAGATGGTGCGCACCAACAATGACCCCGGCATGGAGTGCATGAGCTGTCATGCCACCGGTCATCTGGATGATGCCCGGTTCTGCCGGAAATGTGGAGCGAAGATGCCCTTGCAGGCCTAGGGCGCATCGCATGAATACCCTTCGGGCTCCACTGCTATCCCTACGGACCACGCGGCCTCCTTGCGAGCAGATCGGGCCCGCTCATGGTGCCGGGCATGGTACTGGAAACGTCATCCACGGCGCTGATCGAAGCGGTCGATCAGGCATCCTCGTGATGGGGTCCGCACGTCTACCTTCACATGATGCGCAAGTACTTCCTCCCGGTCCTCGTGATGGCGATCACCACACAGGCGCAGACCTCCGTGCTCTTCATCGGCAATAGCTACGTGTACTCGAACGACCTACCGAACACCCTGCGCCTGCTTGCATTGAGCCTCGGCGACACGATCACGGTCACATCTTCCACACCCGGCGGAGCCACCTTTCAAAGTCATGCGGTCAACGCGACCACCATCAATGCCATCAATGCCGGTGCATGGGACTTCGTGGTCCTGCAGGAACAGAGCCAGCTCGGCGCATTGCCCTTCGAGATCACAAGTACGGAAGCGAGCGCCGACCAGCTGGTGGAACTCATCCGCAGCAACGACCCGTGCTCGATGCCCGTGTTCTACATGACCTGGGGACGTCGCGATGGCGATGACCTCAACTGTGCCAGCTTCCCGTTCATGTGCACCTACGCGGGCATGCAGCAGGCACTCACGGCGAACTACGGCGCATTGGCGGAGGAGTACGACGCCTTCACCGCTCCCGTGGGCGAAGCCTGGCGTATGGTGCGTGAGACCCATCCGGAGATCGAACTCTATGTGAGCGACGGAAGCCACCCCAGCCCCGCCGGGACCTACCTCGCCGCGTGCGTATTCTACTGCACACTGTTCCAAGAGAGTTGCGTCCCATCCACCTATTCGGCCGGCCTCGATCCCAACATCGCCGAGCTCCTGCGCGGCATCGCCGGTGAGGTGGTCCTCGACGATCCGATGGCTTGGAACCTGGATGTCCTGCCACCCACCGATGCGAGCATCACCGGGAGCAGCAGTGAGGCGTGGAATGTTGTGACCTTCCATCATGGAGGCCCGGGTGAACATGCCTGGTCATCCTCGAATGGCCAGGAATTCACCTCGCCGGACGCCACCTTCACCTTTCCCACCTCCGGATCCTGGACGGTGACCCATGCGTACACCGACCCTTGTGGCGGGACCGATAGCGTGACCTGGACCGTAGAGGTCTATGACGTGGGGCTGGTGACCACGGATGGTCGGCCTCATCCGCAGGTGCTCGCGTCGGACCATGGGATCGAAGTCCGTAACATCCCCAGTGGCGCGCAGCTGACCGGCTTCGACACGCAGGGAAGACTGCTGATCGATCACCTTGCCGTCGTACCCGGCAAGGTGATCGCATGTCCTCCCGGCATCTTGTTCTGGCTGATCCGGACCGGGGAGGGCGACCGCTTCCACGGACGCGTGTTCGTGCGGTAGGCATCCGTCATCGACACGACCAAGGTCTACCATCCCTGTCCAGCTTCAACGATATGAGAACGGCCGCGGGTGAGCGCGGCCGTCCATCGATACCAACAAGCGTGTCCATGGTCACGGGATGCGAAGCATCCCATGATCACGTGATCTTCAGCGTTTCAAGAACGGACGGCTTGTCAAGCTGCCATCCGCAAAGCGGACGCGGGCCACGTACAGCCCATCGGCCAGACCATTC
>JAGQVR010000289.1 GCA_020437875.1 Flavobacteriales bacterium | reverse complement strand
GGGTCCTCTATTCGTCCGACGCCACCGGTGGTGATCTCCATGTGAACCTGGCCACCCGGGGACATGCCATCGGCAGCGATCTCGGACTTTTCGTGGGCGGGCCGAACCCCTCAACGCCTGGCCCCACGGTCGCCAATGTGTTGCAAGAGACCGTGCTAACAAGTGCCATCATCGGGCCGGACTCCCGACTGGTACACATCCTGCTCCGCAGGCGGGGAGACCTTGCTACCGATACCAACACCGGCCTCCTGCGCGTCTACGGCCTCATCATCGAATGGATCCCCTGAGCATTGCGCCCCGGGCGAAATGACCCGAAGTACGATGAACCTGCGACCCTTCCTTTCCGCGGTCCTGTTGCTGGCGAATTCCCTCCGGTTCGCCGGGCAATTGAACGACGAGGAATGAGTGGATGAGCATGAAGCGGTTCCATCCCCCAACGACAAAGCCCCGGGAACCAACCCGGGGCTTTGTCGTTAGGAACCACCCGCTCGCGGTATGTGGTGTGTCACCCGGAGCCGCGATGCGACCTGTCCAGCGAAGAAGGGTCATACGGACATCACTCCTTCACCCACTGCAACAACACCGCCTGCCTGGCATCCTCCACACGCAGCAGGTAGGTGCCGGGAGCCAGGTCGTCAACGTTGAGCTGTACCGTGCCACCTGTAGGCATCGGTCCGATGCGTTCGCCGTGCACCAGACGGCCTTGCACGTCCAGTACCTGAAGCCGGGCATCCGGGCCAAGCGCTGAGGGACAGCGAACAAAGAGCACATCATGCACTGGGACCGGCCATACCTCAAGCCCGGCGAGCGTTTCTCTTTCCTGGACACCGGTGGCCAATTGCTCCACGCGGAACACGGTGAGTTGCCTGCCGGTGGTGCCACCATACTCGATGTCCGAGATGCCCACCAGCTTGTCCGTGGATTGGGCCAACACGCCAGTGATGCCGTAGCGCAGGTGGTTGTCGAACGCAGCAGGATCCAATACCTGCATACCGGTGGGCCCGCCATAGGCGGTGTCGATGGTGCCGTTGGCTTCCAGGTGCCCGACGAACTCAACGTAGTCCACACCCATCACGTTCTCGGCCCACCCTCCGAATAGGATGCTGCCATCGCTTCGCTGGGCAATGCTCACGCCCTGGAACTGCCTTCCGGGTTGCACCAGGGTCCGGACACCATCGGAAGCAAAAGCAGGATCCAGCATGCCATTCGGCAGGAAGCGGGCCACAGCGCAACGTGTGGAGTCGCCTTCCGCAACGCCACCTGCGGCTACCCAGCCACCGTTGGTCTGCCCGATGAGCTCCGTCATGATGAGGTAAAGGTCCGTACCCAGGGAATCCAGCAACAGCCCTCCCGTACCAAAAGTGTTGTCCAGCGTGCCATCGGGTGTATAGCGCGCAAAGAAATACGGGAACTGGGTCGCGCCGAATGTGCCATAGGCCACATTGCCTGCCATCAGTAGATCTCCATCTGGAAGCACCAGCACATCCGCCGGATACTCCCTGCCCAGGGTACCGATGTCCTGTTGCACGGAACCGTTGATACCGAAGCCGGTATCCAGGCTACCGTCGGCGTTGAGGCGGTACAGCAACGTCCGGCTGCCCGACGTGGAATTGGAATTGTAGCGCCCGGTCACCAGCACCTTTCCATCAGCCTGAAGGGCCACTGCCACAGGGACGTAGCCCATGCCACCGGGAAAGACCGAGACCCCGTTGCTGCCGAAACTCTGGTCAATGCCGCCATCAGGCAGAATTCGGAGCACCAGGTAGAAAGTACTGGAGCTGCTGAGCAGCAGCAACCTGCCATCGGGTTGCCGCGCCATGTCCACCACATAGCCCATCGTACCACCCACATCCACCGAATCCACACCCCCGGCACCGAACGTGGGATCCGGACTCCCATCCGGCAGGAAACGTGCGACCGCGGCCCAGAAGTCGTTGTTGATGATCAAGCTGCCGGCCACCACGACCCGGTCGTCCGGCAGCACTACACCACTTGAACCGTGCGACTGGCCGGACGTGTTCAGGTGTACGTAGCCGTTCTGCCCGAAGGTGGGGTCCAACGCGCTCCATTGCCCGATGGCCGGCAAGGCGGTGAGCAGCAGAAAGGCGCTAGCGAAACTCGGTAGACGACTCATTCAACCCGGAATTTAAGCCCGTACACTGGTCATCAAGAACCACCACCAACCGAAAACAAGGATCGGAGCGTGATCCGTACGTTCCGGAGCCAAAGGTTTTCAACGACAAAGCCCCGGGAACACCCCGGGGCTTTGTCATCAGGAAGCTGTTCGACCGCAGTGCGCACGGGATCCGCAACGCGGCCACCCTCACTCCTTGGCCCAGCGCAGCACCTCCACCTGCCCATCGTCCCGCAACTGCAGGGAATAGTGGCCACGCGCCAGGTCCGAGACGTCCATCAGCACCGGTGCACCAGCCGCGAGCGTGCCGATCCGTGAGCGCCGCACCATCCGGCCTTGTGCATCGAACAGTTCCATTTCCGCATTGGGCCCCAGCCCCTGCTTGGTGGTCAGGGATAGCTGGTCTCCCACCGGATTGGGATGGATGCGGGCGCCGAAGGCCGAGGGGACCGACACGCCTGTGCTGATCACGAGGTATGGGTCGGAAAGCGACACGCACCCGAAGGTGCTCGTGACCTGCACGGTGTAGCTGCCGGACACCAAGGCCGTGAACTGCCGCCCCGTGGCCCCGGGCACGGTGTCGCCGTTCAGGAACCATTGGTAGGCGTCACCCGCATTGGCTTCCAACAAGTTGGCCCCCAGGTCCAGGAGCGTGGCGGCGAACAGGTCGCAATCCACCAAGGTGTTCAGCACCGTGTTGGTGATGATCGCCTCGTTCCAGTCGAACACGATGCCCGCGCTGTTGGTGATCTCCGTGCCGTGAGGGGAACCTGCCACGGGTTTGATCCGGTAGCGCACGAAGCCATGGCTGGCGGCCTCGTTGGTGCCGCTGTCCGGCAGCAGGATGCGTTGGAAGCGGAACAAAGCGACGCGATCGGTGTCCACCTGGATCTGCGTGAGCGCGTGCGACGCGGCCAGCACTTCCATGGTCACCGGGTCCAGGTCCATGTCCAGGGTATCCAGCAAAGTCACGGTGAAGGCCGTGTCGTTGCCGGTATTCTGGAAGCGGATGGTGTAGTCCAGCCAGGGCAGGTCCACGGGTAAGGCGCCGGCACTGCCGTAGCCCTGCGGGGTCACGAGCTTGTCGTTGGGGTCGAAGGCACACGAGACCACGTTCGGCCCGAAGGTGCTCACCAGCGGTTCCCAAAGGTCCGGGCTGGACACGGTGGCCTGCAGCCCGGCGATCGTTCCGACGGCTCCCACGTCCACCCAGACGGTGAACACCTCATCCTGGAACCAGCCCAGGCTGTCCACGTGCCAGAACAGCTGCGAACCCACGATGGAATCAGGCGTCGGATGGACCGAGCTCAGTTGCAGATC
>JAGQVR010000028.1 GCA_020437875.1 Flavobacteriales bacterium | reverse complement strand
CGCCGCTCACCGTGTGATAGGTATGCGGTATGGCCCCGAGGAGCTGGTCGAACGCATCATTGGCGGAGGCGGTGTCCGGGCTTTCCTCTTCGGTCACCACGTGCACGATCATCACCTCGGACCTCGACCACCGCGCGATGTCAAGCAGTACGGCGAGGTCGGATCGTTCCAAAGGTCCACCGTCATCGGCCAGGACGATCCGGCGTGGTTCACCATAACGGGCCTCCGCGGGTACGGCAAGCACCGGTAGCACCCCGCTCTTGATCATCGCGGCCGTGGTGCTTCCCAGGAACATCCGCTCCGGGCCGGACATACTGTGCGTTCCCATGACAACGATGCCGGGCCCTTGGGCATCCTCCACCAGGTCGCGTACCACCATGTCCACGGAGCCGTATGCGGATACGGTCGCGAGGTCGGGAGTCGGTTCCGGCAGGGCCTCCAGGAGCTTCCGTGCATGGATCTCCAGGTCCTCTGCCGAGATCCGGGCGGCGAGTTCGTTCGCGGGCGGGGGTTGGTCGGGCAGGGCTGGTGGCGTCTGGAACGCGTTCAGCAAGGTGAAGTTGTTGCCCTCCACACCGAACAGCTGGATCGCATAGGCGGCCGCGTTCAGCGCGTTCGCGCTCATGTCGGTGGCGATCAGGACGTGCGCCATGCGATCGAGGGTCCGCTATCAGTGACCGTGCTCCTCGCTCCCGGGCTTCGGGCTGGCCGAATCGATCAGCGCATAACCGGTGAAGAGGAGGGCGAGCAGGGCGACGAAGCTGAACAGGCCCTTCACATTGTTCACCGTGCCATCAGGCCCCAGGAGGTCCTCCGTGTCGAGGATCGCAAAACGGAAGGGGATCGCGAAGGCGATCAACCAGAGAACGAGGCCGATGATCTTTTTCATTGCGATGGCTTGGTTGTGGGCGAAGGTAAGCGGTTCAACGGAAGCGGCCCGGTCATGCCGGGCCGCCGAGGTTCGAAGTCCGAAGGATCAACCGCGCTCCTTCAAGGCCACGTAGTCGCGCTTGGTGGCACCGGTGTATATCTGACGCGGACGGCCGATGGGCTCCTTGTTCTCCACCATCTCCTTCCACTGTGCGATCCAACCCGGCAGGCGGCCCAGGGCGAACATCACGGTGAACATGCGCGTGGGGATGCCGATCGCGCGGTAGATGATGCCGCTATAGAAGTCCACGTTCGGATAAAGCTTCCGCTCAATGAAGTAGTCGTCCTTCAGGGCGATCTCCTCCAGTTGCTTGGCAATGTCCAGGACGGGGTCGTTCACGCCCATCTTCTTCAGCACATCGTCGCAGCTCTTCTTGATGATCCTGGCCCGCGGGTCGAAGTTCTTGTACACGCGGTGTCCGAAGCCGAAGAGGCGGAAGGGATCATCCTTGTCCTTGGCCTTGTTCACCCACTTCTGGATGTCGCCACCATCGTTCCGGATGGTCTCGAGCATCTCGATCACCTCCTGGTTGGCACCACCGTGCAAGGGCCCCCACAGGGCTGCGATCCCCGCGCTCACTGCGCTGTACAGGTTCGCCTGGCTGCTGCCCACCATGCGCACCGTGCTGGCGCTGCAGTTCTGCTCATGGTCCGCGTGCAGGATCAACAGCTTGTTCAGCGCATCAGCCACCACCGGATCCCCCTTGTAGGGCTCCGTGGGCAGGCCGTACATCATGTACAGGAAGTTCTCCACGTAACCCAGCGAGTTGTCCGGGTACATGTACGGATGGCCAAGGCCGTTCTTGTAACTGATCGCGGCCAGCGTGGGGAACTTAGCGATCAGGCGCACCGCTGTGCGCATGCGGTCGTTCGCGGAGCGGTGCGGGTCCTGGCTCTTCGGGTAGAAGGTGCTCAACGAGTTCACCATCGCCGAGAGGATGCCCATCGGGTGCGCATTGCTCGGGAAGAACTCGAAGAAGTGCTTCATGTCCTCGTGGACGAGGCTGTGGTAGCGGATCTGGTTCTCGAAGTCGTTCAGCTCCTTCGCTTTCGGCAGTTCGCCGTAAAGCAACAGGTAGGATACCTCCAGGAAGCTCGCCTTTTCGGCCAGCTGCTCGATCGGGTAGCCGCGATAGTGCAGGATGCCCTGCTCCCCATCCAGGAAGGTGATGGCGCTGGTGGTGGCTCCGGTGTTCTTGTAACCGTAGTCCAGGGTGACATACCCGCTCTGGTCGCGCAGTTTGCTGATGTCGATGGCCTTCTCGCCCTCGCTTCCTTCAAAAACCGGGAACTCGTAGGTCTTGCCGTCCAGGATGATCTGCGCCTTCTCGCTCATCGTGCCAACTGGTCTAAGGGGTCTTTTTTCAGAGGCCGCTAAGGTAGCAAAGAAGAACCCCTCTTCCGGGGCTGTTCAAAGAAGTGCATCGGGCCAATGACGGCGCGGCTTCCGATCGTGGAGAACGACCATGAAGCGGTGCAGGGCACGGCGATCGGCCGGGTTCGTGCTGAACCCCTGCGGCCTGGTCAAGGAGCCGTCCACTTGGGCTTGAAGTCGCCCATGAAGGTCTGGTAATCCTTCGCCTTGTAATGGGCTCCACCGAAGTAGTGCAGGATCGGCTCCATCTGGTCCGGCGTGAGGTAGCCCTGCACCGGCGCCAATACGTTCAGGTCGCTGTCCAGGTAGACGACGGTCGGGTAGGCGATGCGCCCCTGTACGTTCGCGATCATGTAGGTGAGCTGGTGGGTGCCATTGCGCCCGCCCACGCGGCCCGGATCGAACTCCGGGTTCTCCAGCTTCTGGCCCTTGAAGGTGATCGCCGTGCCGCTCTCGGCATTGAACTTCACCGGATAGAAGTTCTTGTTCACGTATTCGGCCAGGCGCGGATCGCTGAAGGTCTTCGCATCAAGCATCTTGCACGGGCCGCACCAGCTGGTGTACACGTCCACCATCAGTGGTTTCGGTGCCTTCTTCGCCGCAGCTTCCGCCTCCTCGATCGTGAGCCATTTGATGGCGCCCTTGGTCTCGGCGGGTTTCGCCGTGGCGTGCGTCTGTGTCTGGGCGGCCAGCAGCAGGGGTGCGAAGGCCAGGGAAAGCAGAAGGGTGCGCATGGTTCTGAGGTACGCCCGCAAGTTACAATGACCGTGCCGGGCTGGCGGGTCAGCGGACCTCCTGCATCATGCGTCTTACCAACGGGGCGATGAGGATGAGCGCACCACCCGCGATCAGCGCGTAGAGACCCAGTTCACCGTAGCCATCGGTGTAGAGCACGAGCTTGTCATAGTTGCTTGCTCCGGGGTCCTCAGCGCTCATTCCGGCGCCGAGCAGACCGGCCGCATACTGCCCATAGGCGCTGGCCAGGAACCACATGCCCATCATCAGGCCCTGGATGCGCAAGGGACTGAGCTTGGTCATCAGCGAAAGACCGATGGGCGAGAGGCAGAGCTCCCCGAAGGTGATCACGAACCAGGCGAAGGTGAAGACCTCCGTGCTGGTGACGCCCTGCTCATCGGCGAAGCCCAGGGTGCTCTTGAAGATGTAGAAGCCCGCGCCGAGGAAGAGGAAGCCCAGGCCGAACTTCACCACACTGTTGGGCTCGGCCTTGCGCTTGCTCAACCACAGCCACAACAAGCCGGCCAGTGCGCTGAAGATGATCACGAAGAGCGAGTTCGCCGCATTGTTCACACTGTTCGTGTCCACCGGGATGCCCAGCAGGCTCGGACGCAGGTTGTTCAGCGCGAAGAGGCTCAGGGAGCCACCGCTCTGCTCGAAGAAGGCCCAGAAGAAGATGCTGAAGAAGATGAAGATCAACGCCGCGCCCAGCTTCAGGTTCTCGGCCCGGCTGAAGGTGCGCATCTCCCACGCCAGGTACACCAGGGTGAGTGGTCCCACGATGTACATGAAGAGGTCGGTGTATTGGGTGTTGGTCACCATCAGCAGGATGAGCGGAACAACCGCTAGTGATCCGATGTAGGTGCCCCATTCGTACAGTTTCCGCCTGGCGGCGGGCATGTCGGGATGGAGCGGGCTGAGGCCGATGGGTCCGAAGGTCTTCCGCCGGAAGGCGAAGTTGATGAGGCTGATGATCATCACCACACCCACCAGCGCGAAGGCCGCACGCCAGGAGTAGGACTTGCCCACCCAGACCATGAGCAGGCCGCCGAGGAAGGCCCCGATGTTGATGCCCATGTAGAACAACCCGAAGCCCGCATCGCGCCGGGCATCACCGTCGTGATACAACTGGCCCACCATGGTGCTGATGTTCGGCTTGAAGAAGCCCGTGCCGATGATGTTGAAACAAATGCCGATGTAGAAGAGCTCAGTGGGCGCCGCAGCGATGGTGAAGCCGCCCACGATCATGAGCAGGGCACCCCAGAACAGCGACTTCTGGAAGCCGAGGATCTTGTCCGCGAACACCCCGCCCAGGAAGGTGAAGGCATACACGAAGGCCTGGATGGCACCGTACTGCAGGTTGGCCTGTTTTTCCGGCATCATGAGCTCGGTGGCCATGAAGACCACCAGCATGCCGCGCAGCCCATAGAAGCAGAAGCGCTCCCACATCTCCGTGCCGAAGAGGTAGAAGAGCTGCTTCGGGTAGGTGCCCTTGAAGTCGCGGATCTGCTGCAGGGTGGGTTGGTCGCTCATGAGTGCGGTTTGGCGGGCGTGAAGGTGTGCTACTTCCGCCGAAAATGAAAGGGCTGACCGGTCAATAGATGTTCTTCTCCCGCATCACGGCATTCAGCCAGCGGAGGAGGAAGAACAGCATCAGCGCGGCCGCCATGGCCAGGCCGAAGTTCATGTAGAAGAAGTGGGTCTTGTCCTCGAAACCCTCCCACAATCCGCTGAGCATGCCGCTCAACTTGTTGCCCACGGAGGTGCTGAGGAAGAAGCCGCCCATCATCAAGGCCGTGATCCGCGGCGGGCTCAACTTGCTCACGAGTGAAAGACCCATCGGGCTCAGGCATAGCTCGCCGATCGTCACCACGCCGTAGGAAGCGATGAGCCACAAGCTGCTCGCCTTGCTCTCCAGGTTGTTGGTGGCCATGACAGCACCCACCATCACCAGGGCGGAAAGCGCCGTGATCGTGAGGCCGATGGCGATCTTGGTGGGTGTGGTGGGCTCCTTGCCACGGCTGCGCATGAAGGCCCAGAAGGCCACGAGCAGCGGCGTCAGTAGGATCACCCAGCCCGGGTTGATGCTCTGGTACAACTGGGTGGAGTAGAGCTTCATGCTCTCGCCCTCCGCTGGTACGTTGGCCGGGTCCATGTCGCTGAAGTAGGCGGCACTGCGTGCATCGGTGTCCGGTCCGGCGTTGGTCACGGTCTCCGCCATGTTGATCGGGTCGGCGACGGCGGCGATGGCCGGGGACATCTCACGGTCCGTATGGTCCTTGGCGAACACGGTGAGCGCGTCACCGTTCTGATGGAAGACCGCCCAGAAGATCACCAAACAACCGAAGACCGCCAGCAGCGCACCGATGGGTCGTTTGTCCTCCTCATTGGCCTTCACGTACAGGTAGATGAAGAAGGCGATCACCGGGATGCATCCGAAGATGAAGGCGTCGTTGGTGTCCGTGCCCAGGAGGTTGCCGGGAATGAGGTAGCCGATGATCCCGAAGAGGAACATGGGTGCGATGGTGCTCAGCAGGATCTTGCCCGTTGCCATGTCGCCGGGCTTGAGCGGCTTGATCACATCGGCCTCCTTGATGTGCTTGTTGCCACCGATGAAGATGCCTACGCCGATGAGCATGCCCACACCCGCAGCGGCGAAGGCGTAGCCCCAGCCATACTTGATCTGCATGTAGGCCGCCACGAAGTTGCAGACGAAGGCACCGATGTTGATGCCCATGTAGAAGATGTTGTATCCCGCGTCCTTGTTGGCCCGGTAGCGGTCGTCGTTGTACAGGTTGCCGACCAGGGTGCTGATGTTCGGCTTGAACATGCCATTGCCCAGGATGATGAGCAGCAGACCGAGGTAGAAGGCCGTTTCATTGTGCACGGCCAGGGTGAGGTAGCCGGCCGCCATCAACAGGCCGCCCATCAGAATGCTCTTGCGGAAGCCCAGCACACGGTCGGCCAGCAGGCCGCCGATGAAGGGCGTGAGGTACACGAGGCCGAGGTAGGTCCCGTAGATGTCGCTCTTCTTCAGCGCGCTGAACCCCATGCCACCGCTCTCCCAGCCATCAAGCATGTACAGGGAGAAGATCCCCAACATGAGGTAGTAGCCGAAACGTTCCCACATCTCGGTGAAGAAGAGGACGTAGAGGCCTTTTGGGTGCTTGACGGCGGGTGTGCTCATTATGGACTTTCTACGGGTTATCGGACACAGGTTGCCCGAGGTGGAGATCGGACCGGGTCGTCCTTAGCGGATCCCGTGGAACAGCTTGTTGATCAATGGGCTCAGCAGGACCAGGAACAGACCGATGCCCACGGTGACATAGCCGATGTTGCTGTAGACATCCACGTATGTGGCGAGACTAGCCGCCTTGTCGAGCACTTCCGCTTCGCCCTCACCGTGTTCGGCGCCGGTCAGTTTGGCCAGCATGCCCGCTGCGTAGTTCGCACCCGCAATGCTCAGGAACCACGCACCCATGGCCGTGCCGGTCATGTCCTTCGGGACCAATTTCGTCACCATGCTGAGGCCGATAGGGCTCAGGAAAAGCTCACCCGTGGTGTGGAGCATATACAGAAGGGCGAGGGTCCAGAGCGGCACCTGGTATTCCACTGCCAACGGAGCGGCGATGAGGATGACGAGATAGCCGAGGCCCAACTGAAGGATGCCGAGACCGAACTTCATCGGGATGCTCGGGTCATTGCCACTGTTCTTCAGCTTGATCCACATGATGCTGAAGATCGATCCGAAGATCAGGATGTAGGCCGGGTTGAAGAACTGTGTGGTCGCCGCACCCATTTCCCAGCCACCGATCACCCGATCAACGTTGCGGTCCGCGAAGAGCGTGAGGCTGCTGCCCGCCTGCTCGAAGCAGGCCCAGAACACGACGTTGAAGAGCATCAGGATGATGAAGCCGAACATCTTGTCCAGCTGGACCTTTCCCTCCTTCACACCACGCGCGATCAGGCTGCCGATCACATAGGCCGCTACGGCCAGCAGCACGTAACCGGCGATGGTGGTGTTGCGCAGCAGGAAGTACAGCACGGGGATCAACGCGGCACAGAGCACGAGCACGGCGGTGAATGGGCTCAAGGGGCCATACTTCGGTTTGTGCAGGGTCTCCGGTGAGGGCGGCGCGCTCACTTCCGCGTAGTGCTTGCTGCCCAATTGGAACACCAGGATGCCCAGCAGCATGCCGATACCCGCCAGGGCGAAGCCGTACTTGGGGCCATAGATGTTACCCACTTCGGCGCATACCGTGGTGGCGAGCAAGGCGCCGAGGTTGATGCCGATGTAGAAGATGGTGAAGCCGCTGTCCTTCCGGTTATCGCCATCGGGATAGAGCTTGCCGACCATGGTGCTGATGTTCGGCTTGAACAGACCATTGCCCACGATGATCACGGACATGCCCCAGAACAGCAGCAGTTCGGTACCGCCCACGATCATGAATTCGCCGAGGGCCATCAACAGACCGCCAAGCAGTACGGCGATCCTGGAGCCGAGGATCTGGTCTGCAAGACGACCACCGATAACAGGCATCACGTATACCAAGGCGGTGTATGCCCCGTACACGGCGAAGCCCATGTTGTCACCCATGGCCAGGCTCTTCACCAGGTAGAGGAGGAGCAGGGCACGCATGCCGTAATAGCAGAAGCGTTCCCACATCTCGGCGGCGAAAAGCCAATAGAGACCTCGGGGGTGACCCGTGGCGGGCATGGTGGTGTTCGTCATGTATGGAGGATTGAAGGTCCGCCAAGGTAAAAAAGGCGGTGAACTGGCAAGGGGACCGCAGGCGTCAAGGGTAGGAGTAGGAGCAACCGGTTGCTATGCCCCTCCTCCTACTTACGGCGTTCCTACAAATTCTCCTCCAACCACTTCGTCATCATCTCGAAGAGGTGGAGCCGTGTGGTGCCGCCGTATATCCCGTGGTTGCGGTCCGGGTACACGAACTGGTCGAAGGGCTTGTTCGCCTTCACCAGCGCCAGGGTCATCTCCGCAGCATTCTGGTAGTGCACATTATCATCGGCCAGGCCATGGATGAGCAGGTAATTGCCCTTCAACTTGTCCACGTGGTTGATGGGGCTGTTGTCGTCGTAGCCGCTGCCGTTGTCCTTCGGAAGGCCCATGAAGCGCTCGGTGTAGATGCTGTCGTAGTAGCGCCAGTTGCTCACCGGGGCCACGGCGATGGCCGCCTTGAAGATGTCCGCACCCTTGGTGATGCACAGGCTGCTCATGTAGCCGCCATAGCTCCAGCCCCAGATGCCGATCCGCGTCCCATCCACATAGGGTTGCTGCGCCAGCCACTTCGCCGAGGCGATCTGGTCCTCGGTCTCGTACCTGCCCAGCTGGCCGTACGTGCAGTGGCGGAACTCCTGGCCGCGATGGCCCGTGCCGCGTGGATCCACACACACGACGAGGTAGCCCTTCTGGTTCAGCAGTGTGTGCCACATCATGTCCCGCCCATCGAACTTGTCCAGCACCTCGTTGCTGTTCGGTCCGCTGTACTGCACCATCAGCACCGGGTACTTCTTCGCCGCGTCAAAGGCGGGCGGCTTCATCATCCAGCCCCGCAATGCGACGCCAGACTCCGTGGTGAACTGGAAGAACTCCTTGCGCGATGTGCCGAAGGAGGACAATGTCTCCTTCAGGCGCACGTTGTCCTTCAAGGTCTTCACCAATTTGCCCTGACCATCGTGCAGGGTGACCACCGGCACTTCGTTCGCCGTGCTCCGCGTATTGATGAAGTACTGGAAGCCCGTGCTGAACTCGGCTTCGTTGTACCCCCCCGCAGGGCTCAGCTGTTTCAGGCCCTTGCCGGTGAGGCCCACGCTCCAGACATCCTGATCCTCGGGCGAGGACTTGGCGGCGGTGAAGATCACGCGCTTGCCCTTCTCGTCGATGCCGGCCACGCTCACCACGTCCCAGGCGCCGCTCGTGAGCGCTTTCGGCTCGCCACCCACCGGAACGAAGTACACATGGTTCCACCCGCTGCGTTCGCTGGTGAGCACGAAGCCGCTGCCATTCTCGAGGAAGTGCAGGTCGTCCGTCACCTCCACGTAGGTCTTGCTCGTCTCGTGGTAAACCTCGGTCGGTATCGGTCGCATCTTGGCGCCGGGTGGCGGCATCTTCGCAGTCAGTATCACCTTCTCGTTCTGCAGGCGGTTCATGCGCATGAACCAGGGATCGCCCTTCGGGGTGAAGCCCAGGCGCGGCACGTAGATGTCCGTGTCCTCGGTACCCAGGGGCAGGTTGTAGTCAAGACCCGCGGACAGGTCGTACACATGTACGCTCACCGTGCTGTTCACCTCGCCTGCCTTCGGGTATTTGAAGCGGTATTCGCTCGGGTACAGCTGGTCCCGGTAGTAGGTCAGGTCGAACTCCTTCACCGCGCTCTCATCGCTCCGGAGGTAGATGAGTTTGTCTCCCTTCGGGCTCCAGGCATAACCCTGCACCAAGGTGAATTCCTCCTCGTACACCCAGTCCGTGGCGCCGTTGAGCACCTTGTTCCACGCTCCATCGTTGGTCACCCGTGTTTCCTGCATCGTTGCCAGGTCCACCACGTAGAGGTCGTTGTCGCGAACGAAGGCAGCGCGGCCGCCGTCGGGGCTGAAGGTGGCCAACCGCTGTTTCGCCTTGGTGGCATCGCTCAGGGGCACCAGTTTCTTCGTGGCGCGGTCGTACACGTAGTTGTGGGCGTAGTAGCTGTAGCGGTAGATCGGTTCGGAATCCGTCTCGATCATCACCTTCTTCTCATCACCGCTGAAGCTATAGCCATCGATGGCGATGGGGGACTTCGCACCGGCAGGGACCAGGGCGGTGCCATCCACGATCGTGCTCACCTTCTGCCCGGTCCGGTAGGCGTACTGGTCGATCACCATGCCGGCTTCCGTGCCGTCCAGTACGGTGTAATGCTGACCGTCATTCATGCTGGCAAGCCCCCCCACGTACTCCGCGCTGAACTGCGGACTTGCCCAGATGTCGCGGTTGGTGAGCTGTTTCTGTGCGGTGGTGGAGGAGAGGGTGAGGGCAAGGCTTGCGCCCAACAACAGTGAACGATGGATCATGAGGGGTCGTGAAAGGACGGGCAAGATAACCAGCCCTTCCGGGGCGTATCGTGTGCTCACGTAAGCCACAACCGTCGGTCCCAGCGGTCCCGATCCGTGATCCCTCACATATCCACGGGCACGCTCCAACGGCGGTCGCGCTGCAGGACGCGCACTCCTTGATGCTGGTCCGCGGCCCGACCTGCCTTCTCGAACGCGCCCTCCGTTGCCAACAGATCATCCAACTGCTTGCCGCTGTACGTGCGGGTAGCAAGTACATGACCGTCCATATCATAGCGCTCCCAGGTGCCCGACTTCACACCCTTGGTATAGGTGCCGACGCTCTCGGTGCGGCCGTTCGGATGGTAATAGGTGAAGGTCCCGTCAGGCACGGTGAGCAGGCTATCCAAGTAGGAGCCTCTCATGCGGGTGACACCGATGTTCGAACGGATGATGACGAGATAGCGTCCGTTGTTCGCCTGGCCGACCACACGCGTCATCCTCTCTTCGGTGACGGACAGCTCGTGGGCCAGCGCTTCGCTGCTCACCTGTTCCACACGGATGATGCGTACGGCAGAGGCGTCGTCCCTTGCACCCGAGGCGAGTGCGACGTTGGATGTATAGGAAGCGAGGACGAATAGGAAGGTGGCAACGGCTTTCATGGCGATAGGCATTTGATCGGGATAGTGCGAGCCTTGTACCACATTGCGTCCGGTTGTGTATGTTGCTCATGTTCAAGGTGATATGTGATCCCTGGCCTGTGGAACAGCGTGGATTTCCTTCCCTGATCGGGAGTTCCACACCACGATCCTCCACGTGTCGTAACGAGGAGTATCGGTCCATAGGAGACCGTGCGGGAAATCCCCGCCCAATGGTCGGGGATCGGGGAGGTGCTTCCTCATCACGCCACGACGCACGCCATTCAGGTCCGGCAGCCACTATCTCCGTTTCGAGCCGCAAGCCTTGAAGGTCAGCTGGTTACTCGACGACGAGTGGTACTGACCCGACGAAACGAGATCCATGGCCTACGAATTGGCCTTTCCCGACCATGGGCCTTCGCTCACTACTCCAAGTCGCTTCTTCAATTCTCCTGTTCGGTGCGCAGGTCGCCGTTCAGGGGAATACGCTTTACGCGGATGGGATCCTGCGTGTGCGCGGCGGCAATTGGTCCAACGCCCGTGTCACGATCCTGCCTGAGTTCGGCAATGCTTTCGACCTTCCGCTGAACAGCGACAAGTTCCAATTGGACATGGGTTTGCGTTCCACCTACCTCGTACGGGCCTCTCATCCCGAATGCGCCACCAAGGAAGTGGTCTTCGACCTGCGCCTACCGGATGGCGTAAGCGCACAGACGTTTCGCTTCCCGTTCGAGATCATCCTGGAACGATTCGCGAAAGGAGAGGAGCCCTTTGAATATGCGCAGCCTGTCGGCCTGGTGTTCTATGACCAGGAGGAACAGGACTTCATCTATACCACCGACTATACCCGCATGCGCAAGGTGTTGGGTCTCGATAGCATGATCGCGCGAATGGCCGCCCATATCGAGCGGGTGCCCGTCCAAGCCGATCTGCTGGCCGACCTGGAGTGGATGTTCGTGAACGACCCGAACGCGTCCCTTCCCGCGATGCAAGTGGATGCCACCGCACCCATCGCCGAACCGATGGAGGACGCGGTGGAAGTGGGGCCGACCGTGCTGGTGGATGAGCCAGCGCCGAGCTTCGGTGATGGCAACGCTGGAAGAGAGTTCGTCCACACCTACGACCCGATCGAGGCCGATACGCTGACCGCTCCGGTTCTTCTCGCATCATCGACCCCGACGGTGCGGACCATCGCTGAAGAACCAACGTCGGCATCACGGTTCTCCACGCACTGGCAGGTACCGCAAGCGATGGAATCTTCCGCATCCCACGAGCTGCAGTCCTTGCGGACCATGGTGATCGCGATCGACCGCTTCAGCGATGGAACGAGCGCAACGGAACTACGCAAGGTCACCCACGCGTTCGGAGCCGTGTTCTACTTCGAGGACGGCATATCCATCGATCAACGTGCTTATGAAGAACGGCTCGGCGCGCTCGCCCTGCCGGGCCACGAACAAGAACAACTCCACTGACCATGAAGAACATCGTTCCCATCCTGCTCCTCGTTGGCGGCATCGCCATCATCCTCTTCGGTACCATGCGCAAGGACGAAGGCCAGGCGGACATCGATCTGGGTACGACCGAGATCAGCATCGGCAAGTCGGACGCCAGCTTCTGGCCCTATTTCATCGTGGGTGGGGTGGCTGCGGCAGCAGGGCTGGTGATGCTGGTGAAAGGGAGGAAGTGACGGGACGCGTTCAATGAGCGCTCCGATCGCCACGGTCATTCCTCCACGTGATCCATATCCGCCTCGAAGGTCTCGTGCACCCGGGAGGTGGCCCAGAACGCTGCGCCGATGCTGAGGATGCCCACGATCAAGGCGCTGGTCACATTCCCCACGGGAACCAGCAAGCCGTTGAAGAGGAGCGTGAGCGGAAGCACGGAGCCACGGACGAAGTTGGGTGTGGTGGTGGCCACCGTGCTGCGGATGTTGGTCCCGAACTGCTCGCTCGCCACCGTGACGAAGATGACCCAATAGCCTGTGGCGGTGCCCAAGGCGAGGCAGAGCCAGTTGTAGGCAGCGATGGATGCCCCGCGCATGCCGAAGAGGAAGATCAGGGTGAGCACGAGGTTCGCGGTGAGGTATAGGTAGATGACCTTCTTGCGGCTCCGCAGCCATTGGCTCAACAAGCCGCTGAGCAGGTCGCCCAGGCTAAGCCCGATGTACGCATACTTGATCGCTTCGCCATTGATGGTCTTGAGCCCCATCTCGTCCAGACCGCTGGTGTCGATCGCAAAGGCCGGTACGAAGACATCCTGGGAAAGGCTCACGAGCACCCCGATCACATACCACACGGGTACGCCGATGAGGATGCAGCTGATGTAGCGCAGGAAGCGATCGCGGTCGTTGAAGAGCAGGCGCAGATCACCCTTGCGCACGTCCTTCTCCTGCACATGGCGGAACAATCCGCTCTCGAAGGTGCCCAGTCGCAAGGCCAGCAGCACCAGGCCCATCAGCCCACCCACGAGGTAGGCCACCTGCCAGTTCATGAGCTCCGTTCCGGTGATCGTCGTGAGCAGACCACCCAGCCGTTGACCTTGTGCGCTCACTTCCGCCGCGAAGACCGCCCCCAGCGCCCCCACGGTCACCATCACCAGGGTGCCATAACCCCGTTTGTCGCGAGGAAGTGTCTCGGTGATCAGTGTGATGCCCGCGCCGAGCTCACCGGCCAGGCCGACACCGGCAAGGAAACGCACGATGGCATACAGGGTGAGGTCGTAGGTGAAGGCGTTCGCGATGTTGGCCGCGGAGTAGAGCAGGATGCTGCCGAAGAGCACGGTGATCCGTCCCTTCTTGTCACCCCACACGCCCCACAGGATCCCGCCCACGAGCATGCCGAGCATCTGGATGTTGAAGAGGTGGATACCCATGTCCTTGATGCCGGGATGACCCGGGCCGAGGATGAACTCCAGGCTCTCACGCTTCACCACATTGAAGAGCACCAGGTCGTAGATATCCACGAAGTAGCCCAACGCCGCCACGAGGACGAGGAGGAAGGAACGGCCGGGAAAGACGTGGCGCATGGTGGTGCAGCGAAGATGGGGAGACCACACCGAAATGGGAAGCATTTGTCCGGCTGCCTGGCCGCGGGCCTGATCAGCTGAGGATCTCCTCCACGTTCCGCTTGATCATTTGTGCAAGGCGTTCCATCGGCAGGTCATTGCCATCCTTTCCGAATGGATCCTCGATCTCTTCGGCGATCAGCTCCAGGCTGGCAAGCACGTAGAAGATGAACATGACCACCGGCACGGCGATGTAGCCCAGGGAGAACGCGAAGCCGAAAGGCAACGTGAGAACGTAGATCACGATGAACTTCTTGATGAAGCTGCTGTACGAGTACGGGATCGGCGTGTTCTTGATCCGCTCGCAGGCGCCGCAGATGTCGAGGAACTGCACCAGCTCCGTGTTCAGTACGATCAGCTGATCGCCGGTGATGTCCTTGTCGTGGTACATCCGTTGCACCCGATGCTGCATCAAGCTGACGATCTGCGAAGGCACATGCTTGCTCCGGTCGAAGTCCGGTATCTCGGGATGCGGCTTCTCATCCAACGCCAGGCGCGTCTTCTCCAGTTGCAGGTGCCGGCGCAGTTCATCGGGGAACGTGCCGACCAGGCGTTCGAAGAAAGCGCGGGTCGTGCTTTGCTCCGGTGGTACCATGGCGGCGACCTTCACGGCGAGGTTCCGGCTCACGTTCACCAGTTGCCCCCAAAGCTTGCGGCCTTCCCACCACCGATCGTAGGCCGTGTTCGTGCGGAACACGAGCAGCATGCTGATGGCGAAGCCGAGCAGGCTGTGCATCACCGGCAGGTTGCTCACGTAGCTGTTCTTGCTCAGCTGCAGGTAACGCACCTCCACATAGCCGACCACCGCGGTGAAGAGCCCGACCAGGATCAGGAGCGGCAACAACTTCCGGACGGTGTCCGAGCGGTGCAGCGCCAACGCCCGCCACCAGTCACGACTGTCGTAGGTGATCATCGGTCACTCGTAGTGCTTGCGAAGAAGGCGTTCGAACATCCGGCCGGGCAGGACCTTCTTCAGGAAGATGCTGATGCGCTGGATGCCCTGGGCCACGATGTAGGTTGCCTTCGGGTGCTTCGAGGCGATGATGCGTTCGATGACCTGGGCGAGTTCGTCCGGGTCGCGGCTGTAGTGCATGCTTCCGCCCAGCTCGGCCATCGCCTTGTCGTAGCCGGGCTTATTCGCCTCGCTGATCACCTCCGGTCGCAGCCGGGCCGACGCGATGTTGGTGTTGAACTCACCCGGTTGCACCGTCAGCACCTTCACCCCGAATCGTGCGGCCTCGGTGCTCAGGGCCTCGGTGTAGCGTTCGAGGGCGGCCTTGCTCGCGCTGTAGAAACTGCGATAGGGCAGGCCGAAGTTGCCCGCCACGCTGGTGATGTTGATGAGGTGACCATCGCCCTGTTTCCGCATCTGGGGCAGTGCCGCGCGACACACGCGGTGTGGGCCGAGCACGTTGGTATCGAGGAGTTGGGCTGCGAGGGCAGGGGCGATGTCCTCCGCTGGTCCCTGGATCCCGAGGCCGGCGTTATTGATCACCACATCCAGGCGACCGGTCCGCTTGATGACCTCGGCCACGGCGGCGTTCACCGAGGCCTCGTTCGTTACATCCATGGCCAGGAGCGGGAAAGGGCCGTGACCCTCGCCCAATTGCGGCTTGCGACTGGTGCCGAAGACCGTGTGTCCCGCCTTGGCCAGCCGTAACCCGATGGCCTTGCCCAGCCCGCTGCTAGCGCCGGTGATCAGTACGACTTTGGGTTGGATATCGGTCACGGCGCCAAGGTAGCAGCCCATTGCGCCTATCTGGCATCTACTCATTCGACTGCGCGCTGGCCGCTGACGCCCATACTTCGTTGCGGGATCCGTCACGTAGCTCTGGCTACGCTCCGGTCCCCGCGCCTTGTCTGACCGCCAGTTCCGCAGCGCTCGCTTCCAACGAGGCGACCCCGAACAGGCTCGAGAATAGGCAAAAAAAGAGGGGCAAGCGACCCGCATCGCACCGCTACGACCGCCTGCCCTTGCTGCCTTCCGGCCCTGGGGGATTCAGCGGGAGCTGGTCGTACAGGACTTGCCCCGGGTGCAAAGGTAGGCAAGCGCCGGTCACTCTGGATACAGAGCCCATCGCTTCCTGCGGAGCGAGCCGTATCCTTGCAGCGCCATGGACATCTCCATCGTCGTACCCCTGCTGAACGAGCGGGAATCGCTCCCACACCTCGTGGAATGGCTGCACCGGGTGTTGGGTGGCATGGGGAGGTCCTACGAGATCATCCTGGTGGATGACGGTAGTTCCGATGGGTCCTGGGACGAGATCCAGCGACTCTCCAAGGCGAACGGGCGCGTGAAGGGCGTGCGCTTCGGGCGCAACTATGGGAAGAGCCCCGCCCTGAACGAAGGCTTCATCGCCGCGCAAGGCAGTGTGGTGATCACCATGGACGCCGACCTGCAGGACGACCCGGACGAGATCCCCGAACTCTATCGCATGATCACCGAGGACGGTTTCGACCTGGTGAGCGGCTGGAAGAAGAAGCGTTACGATCCGCTTACGAAGACCATTCCCACCAAGCTATTCAACTGGACCACGCGCCGGGTGAGCGGGGTGATGCTGCATGACTTCAACTGTGGTCTGAAGGCCTACCGGAAGGAGGTGGTGAAGAACATCCAGGTCTTCGGGGAGATGCACCGCTACATCCCCTTCATCGCGAAGAAGGAGGGCTTCCATCGGATCGGGGAGAAGGTGGTGAAGCACCATCCGCGGAAGTACGGTCGCACCAAATTCGGCCTGGATCGCTTCATCAACGGCTTCCTGGACCTCCTCACGATCACCTTCATCTTCCGCTTCGCGAAGAAGCCGATGCACTTCTTCGGTGGGCTCGGCACCATCATGTTCGTGGTCGGCTTCTTCAGTGCGGCCTGGGTGATCGGCGAGAAGCTGTGGTACAGCTACGTACTGCATGTGGCCGCGCCGCGCGTCACCAGCTCGGGGCTCTTCTTCGTGGCCCTCACCGCCATGGTGATCGGTGTGCAGCTCTTCACAGCCGGCTTCGTGGCCGACCTGGTCAGCCGCAATGGCGACGACCGCGACCGCTATCGGGTGAGTGAGCGCATCGGTCTTTGATCCGCCACCTTCATCTTTGAAGGGATGAAGGGAGGCCTTCCGTTGCGCATCGCACAGGTGATCTTGCTGCTGGCACTGCTCCGGCATCTGCTGCTGGCGCTCTTCGTTCACCCGTATGCTGATGACTACAGCTACGCGGTCGCTGGCCTGGGCACACCATTGGTGGAAGGTCTGCTGCGCGAATACAGCTCTTGGAACGGGCGTTATGCATCTAACATCCT
>JAGQVR010000288.1 GCA_020437875.1 Flavobacteriales bacterium | reverse complement strand
TACAAGACGCCCGAGTACAACTACGCAGCGCGCAAGGCCTTCGTGATGAACCGCATCGGCGATGTGGGCATGGTGCTCGCGATGGTGCTGCTGTTCCAGCACTTCGGCACGCTCGAGTACGCCACGATCATGGATGCGGCCACGGGCTTCAACGACCCGATGATGATCGCCGCCACGCTCTTCCTCTTCATCGGGGCCACGGGCAAGAGCGCGCAGATCCCGCTCTTCACCTGGCTGCCTGATGCCATGGCCGGCCCCACACCGGTGAGCGCCCTGATCCACGCCGCGACGATGGTGACCGCCGGCATCTTCCTCACGGTCCGTAGCAGCGTGCTCTTCGAACTGGCACCCTTCACGCAGGACATCATCCTGTGGATCGGTACGGCCACCGCGCTGATCGCCGCGAGCATCGGCCTGTTCCAGAACGACATCAAGAAGGTCCTTGCCTATTCCACCGTGAGCCAGCTCGGCTACATGTTCGTGGCGCTCGGCCTCGGCTCATACAGCGCGGCCATGTTCCACGTGACCACCCACGCCTTCTTCAAAGCCCTGCTCTTCCTCGGTGCGGGCAGCGTTATCCATGCGTTGGGCGGCGAACAGGACATCCGGAAGATGGGCGGCCTGAAGGGTCACATCAAGATCACCTTCCTCACCTTCTTCATCGGCACCATCGCCATCTCCGGATTGCCGTTGATGAGCGGCTTCTTCAGCAAGGACCTGATCATGGCCTTCGCGTTCGACCGTTCGCCGGTGCTCTTCGCCCTGTTGCTGGTCGGCGCGTTGATGACGACCTTCTACATGTTCCGCCTGCTCTTCCTGGTATTCTACGGGAAGTACCGCGGCAACGCACACCCGCATGAGAGTCCGCTCTCTATGACCCTGCCCTTGATGGTCCTCGCGGTGCTGAGCGTGGTTGGCGGCCTGTTGAACCTGCCCCACCTATTCGGCGGCCACGAGGCGATGAAGCATTTCCTCATGAGCGCAGCGGATGGCATCAGCAACGAGAGCCTGGAGCTGAGCCATGTCACCGAGTGGACCTTGATGGGCATCACCACTGCTTTGGTCGCGGTGATGATCTACATCGCCTACGGGCGGTTCGCGCAAAAGGCGACCCTCGAAGGCAACGAGGCGGACATGCCCTTCTTCAAGCGCTTGATCGCACAGCGCTGGCGCGTGGATGAACTGTACCGCGCTTTGTTCGAGAAGCCCTATGCCTGGATGAGCACCAACCTGTTCAGCATCGCGGAGCAGAAGGTGATGGTGCCGATCATGAACGGCGTGGGTGCGGCGGCGAACTCCCTGGGCGATGGCTTCCGACGCCTGCAGACGGGCTATGTGAGCTTCCACATGCTGGCCATGCTCGCCGGGCTCATCCTCTTCCTCGTCATCACCCTCATGAGCAACTGAGATGATCGCAGCGCTCCTCTTGCTCATCCCCTTCCTTACCGCACTGCTGCTGGTGACCATGCGTCCGGCGCAGGCGCGTCCGATCGCGCTGGTGGCCAGCCTGGCTTCGCTGGCCGTGGTGCTCTTCGCCTGGATCAGCTACACGGGCGGCACGGTGATCCACTACGACCACGACTGGGTGAACGCCTGGGGCCTGCGCTTCGTGGTGGGCTACGATGGCGTGGGGCTGTTGATGGTGATCCTCACGGCGCTGGTCTTCCCCTTCATCATCGGTGCAGGCTACGGCCAACCAGAGGATCGTCCGGCGCTGTTCAACGGGCTGCTGCTCTTCACGCAGAGCTTCCTCTACCTCGTCTTCCTGGCGCAGAACGCACTGCTCTTCTACATCGGCTACGAGCTCACGCTGATCCCCGTCTTCTTCCTGCTGCTCTTCTGGGGTGGCGCGGATCGTCGGGCCATCACGGTGCGCTTCTTCATTTACACACTCGTCGGTGGCCTTTCGTTGCTCTTCGGTATCGTGTACCTGCTGATCCAGAGCGGCGGCAACGGCGACTTCACCGCCCTCGCGAACCTGGACATCCCGGCCAGCACACAGCTTTGGTTGTTCTGGGCGCTCTTCCTCGCCTTCGCCATCAAGTTGCCCATCTTTCCCTTCCACAGCTGGCAGCCGGAGACCTACTACATGGCTCCCCTCCAGGGTACGATGGTCCTCGGCGCGGTCATGCTGAAGATGGGCCTGTACGGCGTGTACAAGCTCGTCTTCCCGATCGTTCCGGCGGGCGTGGAGCATTGGCAGACCACGGTGATCGTGCTCGCATTGATCGGTGCGGTGTACGGTGGGGTGATCGCCTTCCGCCAGTCGGACTTCAAACGGCTGGTCGCCTTCTCCTCCCTGAGCCACGTGGGTGTGTTGTGCGCCGGGCTCTTCGCTTGGAACACATACGGCATCAGCGGTTCCTTCTACCAGGCCTTCGCGCACGCCATCCTGGTGCTGGGCATGCTCTACCTGGTGGGGGCCATGCAGGAGCGCACCGGTACCACGGACATGGGGGCCATGGGCGGCTTGAAGGGTCATGCCCCACGGCTCGCGGCCCTCTTCCTGCTCGTGCTGGTCAATGCGGTGGCCCTGCCGCTCACGCAGAGCTTCGTGGGAGAATGGCTGATGTTCGCCGGACTCTGGCAGGTGAACGGCTGGCTGACCCTCTTCGCGTTGACGACCATCGTGATCGGGGCCATCTACATGCTCTACGCCTACCAGCGGGTGATGCTCGGCCCCGACCGTGCCAACGTGACCCTGCAGGATGCGGGCATGCGCGACCATCTCTACCTCGTGCCCCTGATCGCGGTGACCCTGATCCTCGGTGTATATCCCGGCCCGATCCTCGAGCTGGTGGATGCGCCGGTGCAACAACTCCTTTCAAGCCTATCGGTACACTGAGATGAGCGTCCTCGTCCTCCTTTCCGTGCTCGGCGTGGTGCTGCTCTACCTGGGGCTGTTCAACAACCGCGGCGCTGTTGCCGGCGTGGGGATCGCGGGACTCCTCGGCGCCTTCGTATTGATCGCATCCGACTGGCACCTCGAAAGCCCGCTGTTCAACGGCATCATCCAGTTCGACACCTACGCGCGCTCCTTCTCCTTGGTGATGATCGTGGTGACCGTGCTGCTCTTCCTTTTCGGCGTCGACTACTATGCCAAGGTGAAGGAGAATGTGGCCGAGCAATACGCCTTGATGGTGTTCTCGCTCATCGGCGGGTTGCTGATCTGCAGCTTCACCAATTTGGTCGTGCTCTTCCTCGGCATCGAGATCTTGAGCATCCCCTTGTACATCCTGGCGGGTGGCAAACGCGACAGCTTCCGCAGCGGCGAGGCGGCCTTCAAGTACTTCCTGCAGGGCTCCTTCGCCTCGGGCTTCCTATTGATGGGCCTGGCCCTGATCTACGGCGCGACCGCCTCCTTCGACTTGGCGGCGATCGAAGCATTCTCCACGGCGCTGGCCGGTGGGCAGGACATGATCTTCCTGCTTGGCCTTTTCCTCACGATCGCCGGCGTGGCCTTCAAGG
>JAGQVR010000287.1 GCA_020437875.1 Flavobacteriales bacterium | reverse complement strand
ATCCGGCTGACGTGCCCTGCAGTCGCGATATCGCATGAAGTACACGTCGATCGTGTCCGGCATATCCACGTGCTCGGTCGAAATACCGCGCTCGAAGTCATCGGAGATGGAACGCCCTGCTGACTGCTCCGCCATGTGCCAGGCACCTTCAAGCTCGGCCGCCAAGTCGAGCTCGCTTGTACCCTTCCGCCCGGAACGGGAGTAGGTAAAGAACCGAACGGCAGCTCCGTTCGCTTCAAAGTGGTCCGAGCAGCCGTCGTCAGGCGGAACGGCAACAGGCTTCCTGGCCATAGCACGGGACGTATCAGTCACCGACCGTGTGATGTGCTCGACGGCTACGGTCGTATCCGCGAACGCCAGGGTGTCGACCACCACAGGCTGCACAAGCACCGGCGCTGTGTCGGGCTGTTGCTGACCACAGGAGGTGAGACACAGAATGAAGACCGGACCACGCAACATGATCGTAGGTACACGCACGATGAAGCTTGGTCGAGGGCCCACCGACGAATGACCGGTCATGCGCTCAGAGCCAGCGTGGCGTGATCAATCAAGACCCAGCTTGATCTGCTTGCCGGGGCTCTTGCCGATCATCGGGTCGTCCGGGTGGCGCTCGGTCTCCTCGATGTTCTGTGCTTGCTGCCGCTTCACACGGGTCATCGGGCTCTCCTCCAGGTCCTCCTCCTCCGGCGCGTCCAGGTTGCCCACCTCGTCATCGCTGATGAGCATGTTCTGGCGTTCCTCCAGCTCAGGCGTCATGGGCGTGAAGACCTCGTCCAGCAAGGTCAGGTCCTTCACCTTGTGCGTGGTGAGCCGGTTGCCTAGCGCCTTCACCCCCTTCACGGCGATGAACTCCTCCAGGTCGATCTCCTCATCGGGCCGGTCGCTGCTGCGCTTGTCGTAGGCGATGCGCACACGGGGATGGGGCAGCAGGCTGTGCAGGGTGAGCTTGCTGTTCGGGTTGTCCGTGATGAAGCTGACCGGATCCTTGGCCGCTTCGATGGTGAAGCGCTTCACCTGGTACTGCTCCTTCTCCCCTTCCCAATACACAGCGCTCACCGTCATCGCCGGATCCCACTTCACCACCGTCGCCGCGTCATCGGGGAAGTGCGTGCTCAGTGCGAATGGATACAGCTGGTAGCTGCCACTGCGCGTGATCACCAGGATGCGGTCCTCCCCGGCGAAGCGACCGAGGTAGCGGCCATGGCCCGTATCGTTCAAGCGGCGCACCGTCTCATCGAACCAGATCGGGATGGCACCGAGCGTGCTCCCGCCGCGTTCCTTCTGCACCACCTTCTGGATCATATAACGCGTTAGCAGGTTGCCCTTGCTGCCGCGTCCCTTCACGCCGAGTTGCGCGAAGTCCACATCGAACTTGTTCTTGCGCAGGTTCGGCCGCGGACGCAGGGTGACCTGCACCACCTCCGCTGCGCCGTCCGGGTTGGCGGTGAAATACTCCACCGAGCTGCCTGCGGCCCCGCTCGTGAGGTCGTACTCCTTGTCGCGCGTGACACCGGTAACGGCGAAGCGCTTCATGTAGAACGGCCCCTTCGTTCCGTCCTGGTAGATCATGTGGTAGATCGTGCGCTCGTCGTTCTTCTTGAAGACATCGACATGGATCACGCCCTTGCCGATGAACTTCTTGTCGGCCACCTTGGTCACCATCATGGTGCCACTGCGACGGAACACGATGATGTCGTCGATCTCCGAGCATTCGGTCACCAGCTCGTTGTTGCGCAGGCTCCAGCCCATGAAGCCCTCCTCGCGGTCGATGTAGAGCTTCTTGTTCGCCACGGCGACCTTGGTGGCCACGATGGTGTCGAAGGGACGGATCTCGGTCTTGCGCTCGCGGCCCGCTCCGTACTTCTTCTTCAACTCCTTGAAGTGCTCCACCGCATGGTCCACGAGGTTGGCGAGCTTGCGCTTCACCTCACCCAGCTGCTCATCGAGCTGCTGGATGTGCTCATCGGCCTTGAAGCTGTCGTACTTCGAGATGCGTTTGATGCGGATCTCCGTGAGACGCACGATGTCCTCCTCGGTCACCGGCCGCTTCAGCACCTGCACGTGCGGCTTCAGGCCCTTGTCGATGAAGCTGATCACCTGCTCCCAGGTCTCGGCCTCCTCGATCTTCCGGTAGATCTTCTTCTCGATGAAGATGCGCTCCAAGGAGGCGAAGTGCCATTGCTCCTCGAGTTCCTTCTGCTTGATCTTCAACTCGAGGCCCAGCAGGCGCAGCGTGTTGTCCGTGCTGATGCGCAGCAGCTCGTTCACGCTCACGAACCGCGGCTTGTCGTCCTCGATCACCACCGCGTTCGGCGCGATGCTCACCTCGCAGTCGGTGAAGGCGAAGAGCGCATCGATGGTGTTGTCCGGCGAGACACCGCTGGCCAGGTGGATGATGATCTCGGCGTTCTCGGCGGTGTTGTCCTCGATGTGCCGCACCTTGATCTTGCCCTTCTCATTGGCCTTCACGATGCTCTCGATGAGCGAGGTGGTCGTGGTGCCGAAGGGGATCTCGTTGATCACGAGCGTCTTGTTGTCCTCCTTGCGGATGCGCGCGCGGCAACGGACGCGACCGCCGCGTTCGCCCTGGTTGTAATTGCTCACGTCCACCAGGCCCGAGGTCGGGAAGTCCGGGTAGAGCTCGAAGGAGCGCTTGCGCAGCACCGCAATGCTGGCGTCGATCAATTCGTTGAAGTTGTGCGGCAGCACCTTGCAGCTGAGGCCCACGGCGATGCCTTCACCGCCCTGCGCCAGCAGAAGCGGGAACTTCACCGGCAGGAAGACCGGTTCCTTGTTGCGGCCGTCGTAGCTCAACTGCCATTCGGTGGTCTTCGGGTTGAAGACGACGTCGAGGGCGAACTTGCTCAGGCGCGCCTCGATGTAGCGCGGTGCGGCGGCACTGTCACCGGTCAGTGTGTTGCCCCAGTTCCCCTGGCAGTCGATCAGCAGGTCCTTCTGCCCGATCTGCACCAACGCATCACCGATGCTGGCGTCGCCGTGCGGGTGATATTGCATCGTGTGCCCGATGATGTTCGCCACCTTGTTGTAGCGCCCGTCATCAAGGTCCTTCATGCTGTGCAGGATGCGGCGCTGCACGGGCTTCAAGCCATCGTACAACGCGGGCACGGCACGTTCAAGGATCACGTAGCTGGCGTAGTCCAGGAACCAGTCCTTGTACATGCCGCTCACGCTGAAGGTGCCTCCGCCCTTGGAGCCCGGCACACCTTTCCCTGCTGGTCCGCCTTCCTCCAGCGGTTCGTCCGTTCCGATCTCGTCGCTCATCGTTCTATGCTGCCGGTCGCTGCCGGCCTTGGTTCATTCCGCGGTCCCACAGACCTCATTACTACCACCTCGCACACCATCGTTGTACAGGTACAAGCGACGGCAATAGGTCACTCCAGGATCCACGTCCAGGAACTGGACGGTCAATTCATTATCGGGCATGCTGCTCGACGCGATCACGGGCGCTCCATC
>JAGQVR010000286.1 GCA_020437875.1 Flavobacteriales bacterium | reverse complement strand
ACATATCCGTACTCGTCACCAGCAGCACGGTGCTACCGGCGGGGATGATGCCCAGTGGTGGCTCAATTAGGCGGCCACAGCTCGCGATCGTGGCGTTCAACTGGCTGGTGATGGAAGCGGTGGTACCGTTCTGCACCAGACCGCGCCAGTTGTTGTTGGGCCAGTCGGCCTCGAGATCACCCAGGGCGATGTCCGCTGGTCCCACCCGGAAACGCACCATTTCGTTCTGGCCTTCGGAGCTACCAGGACACAAGGAGGATGGGTTGCAGGCGTCCACCAGGATGCTCTCGATCTCGAGGCATTTCGTGGGGATCTGCGCAACGGATGTGCCGACCGCGAGTAGTACAACGGGGATCAACAAGGCGCGTTCACGCATCCACAAGCTCATGCTCATCGTTCTCAGGACGTCTAAAGGGCCGCAAAGGTCGCTCGATCCAAGGTAGGGAACGTGAAGGGAACGTTACGCAGTGGCCGTTGCCGGTCGATCATCATCCCCCAGGTCCTTGGCCCGCTCCCAGTAGGCATCCATCTCCTCGAGGCTCATCTCCCCCATCACCTTGCCGTCCTTGCGGCTCTCACGCTCCAGGAACTGGAACCGCTGGATGAACTTGCGATTGGTCCGCTCCAACGCCTCATCCGGGTCGATGCCTAGGAAGCGCGCATAGTTCACGAGGCTGAAGAGCACATCGCCCAGTTCCTCCACCTGCTTGTCGGAGCCGGCGTCCACCTCCTGCTTCAGCTCGGACAGTTCCTCATTCACCTTGGCCCATACCTGATCGCGGTGTTCCCAATCGAATCCGACCCCGCGTGCCTTGTCCTGCACCCGAATGGCCTTCACCAGGCTCGGAAGTCCGCGCGGCACGCCTTCCAACACGCTTGGCACCTGCCCTCCGCCGCTTTTCGCCTTCTCAGCCAGTTTGATGCGCTCCCAGTTCGCTTTCACCTCCTCCTCATCGTTCACCTTCACTTCGCCGTAGATGTGGGGATGCCGATGGATGAGCTTCTCACAGATGGCGTTGAGCACCTCCGTGATGTCGAAGGCACCCTTCTCCTGCCCGATCTTCGCATAGAACACCATGTGCAGCAGCAGATCGCCCAGCTCCTTCTTCACCTCGGGCAGGTCGTTGCGGAGGATGGCATCGCCCAGTTCGTAGGTCTCCTCGATCGTCAAGGGACGCAGGGTCTCCATGGTCTGCTTGCGGTCCCACGGACATTCAGCGCGCAGGGTGTCCATGATATCCAACAGACGCAGGAAAGCAGTGGCACGGGGATCCATGGCGGAAAGGTACTTGCAGTCGGCGAGTGGCTCATTCGCGCTGACCGTTGATCATTGACGGAGCGTTGTACGACCACATGCCTACTGCCCACTGCGGACTGCCTACTCGCGTTCACCCCAAGCCGTAGCGCTCAACAACCACTTGCTCCTGCCCCTGCATCTGATCTCAGCCCACTTCCCTCCCGTCCTCTACCTTGCGGCCATGCCAGCAGGACAGGTGTATTTCTTCGGTCGCAACGCGGCGATGATGGCGTTGGTGGATCAACAACTGAAGGCCACGGGTATCCATGCCATCGGCTACATGGATGAAGCCGCCTTGCTCACGGACCTGGCGAGGGGCGAAGGTCGTTTGCTGGTGATCGGCGGCGGTGTGGAGGAGGAAGCGCGGGTGCGCCTGCGGGCAGCCTGTCGCGAACTGAACGTGCTGGTGCTGGAGCACAATGGTGGCCCCGGACAATTGGCGGAGAACATCGGTCAGGCCCTGGGCTGAGCCGGCATACTTCACCGGAATAGCCGCCGTTATCTTAGCCGACCGTCGATGAGGCACGTCCTGCTGACCCTTTTCCTGCTGCACAGCGCGTGGACGTTGGCCCAAGAGACCGGAACCCTCACCGGCACCGTACGCGACGAGTATGGCGCCACCCTTCCACGTGCCAACGTGAGCATCGTGGGCACCAGCACGGGCGTGGCCTGCGACGACCATGGGCGTTACACGCTGATCATTCCTGCGGATTCAGCCGTGTTGGTCCGCTGGAGCTATAGCGGCATGCCGCCTTTTGAGCAGATGGTCCGGCTCACTGCTGGCAGGGAGCGCATCATCGACGTCAAGTTGAAGGTGACCGAATTGGGGACCGCGACCATACGCGGCACCCAGCGCGACCGCGAGGAAGGCCTGGAATCACTGGATCCGCGCGTGACGCGGTTCGCTCCGAGCGTGCAGGGCGGTGTGGAAGCCTTGTTGAGCGGCCAGCTCGGCGTGGCCATGCGCAACGAACTGAGCGCCGGCTACAACGTGCGCGGCGGCAACTTCGATGAGAACCTCGTGTATGTGAACGACATCGAGGTGTACCGTCCGTTCCTCGCGCGCGCCGGCCAGCAGGAAGGCCTCAGCTTCCCGAACCCGGACATGATCGAGCGCATCCAGTTCAGCCCGGGTGGCTTCGAGGCGCGCTATGGCGACAAGATGAGCAGCGTGCTCGACATCACGTACAAGCGTCCGAAGAAGTTCGCGGGAAGCGCCATGGCCAGCTTGCTCGGCGGCGCCTTCCACCTGGAGAACACGATGATGGGCAAGCGCCTGCGCCAGGTGACCGGTGTGCGCTACCGCACGAACACGCTCGTACTGAACGGCCTCGACACCAAGGGCCAGTACCGTCCGGTCTACACCGATGCGCAGACCTACTGGACCTACGACCTCACCGACCGTCTGGAACTCGGCTTCCTCGGTCTTTACTCCAGCAACCGCTATGGCGTGGTGCCGGAGAACCGAGAGACGGAATACGGCAGCTTCAACCAAGCGCTGCGTTTCACCAGCTATTTCGAGGGACAGGAGGTCACCCGCTTCGAGACCATGTTCGGTGCGCTCAGTGCCAACTACCAGGCCAGCAAGTACACACGGCTCAAGTTCACGGCCAGCGCCTTCAATACCGTGGAGAGCGAGCGCTTCGACGTGCTGAGCGAGTATTACCTGGATGAGCTCGAGCGCGATCCGAACAGCAGTGAATACGGCGAGGTGAAGCAGAACCTGGGCATCGGCCGATCGCTGAAACATGCCCGCAACGCCTTGGACGCCACCGTGATCACCTTCGCACACCGCGGCTATCACCAGGGCGGACGCAGCTACCTGCAATGGGGACTTGACGCGCGCAGCGAGATGATCAAAGACCAGCTGAGCGAGTGGACGGTGATCGATTCCGCCGATTTCAGCATCCCCTTGAACCAGGGCGAGGACCTCGAGTTGAACTACGTCCTGAAGAGCAAGTTGCGGATGGAGAGCGTGCGGGCCAGTGCCTACCTCCAGAACACCTGGCGTTGGGAGCGCGCGAACGGCAAGTGGTACACCCTGATCGCAGGTGCACGCGCACAGCAATGGACCTACAACGGCAAGACCGTGGGCAGCCCAAGGGTGCGCTCCACCTATCACCCCGGTTGGAAGAAGGTGGATGCGGAGGGCGACACGCTCGACCTCGATTGGAGCTTCTGGGCCGC
>JAGQVR010000285.1 GCA_020437875.1 Flavobacteriales bacterium | reverse complement strand
CTCGTCTGTCCGGGTATCCAATTGGATTGGAACGCTGTGAAGGGCCTGCCGGAGGCTATCGGGAAGAACGGTGTGACCTCCAACTACAGCTTCCAATATGCGCCGTACACCTGGGAGCTGATCAAGGGCCTTCGTAAGGGCAGGGCCATCTTCCACAACCCGCATACACCGGTGAAATGCGGGGGCGCACCGCACAAGATCATGTACCTCGCCGCGGACCACTGGCGGCGCGAGGGAGTGCTGAAGGACATGGACATCCAGTACTGGAGCGGCGCAGGGAAACTGTTCTCCGTTCCGAAGTACGAGAAGACCCTATTGAAGGTCGTGGAGCGCGGGGGCATCAAGCTCAACTTCATGTGGAAGCTGGAGGAGATCGACGGCCCGAACAAACGGGCGCGCTTCGTCGGTATCGTCGAGAAGAACAAGGATGAGCAGCAGTGGGTGGAGTATGACATGATCCATGTGACGCCACCGCAAAGCGCACCCGACTTCATCAAGACAAGTCCGCTGGCCAGCTCCGCCGGATGGG
The DNA here is from genome assembly GCA_020437875.1 of Flavobacteriales bacterium. GTDB lineage: Bacteria > Bacteroidota > Bacteroidia > Flavobacteriales_F > PHOS-HE28 > PHOS-HE28. The sequence goes on along the minus strand of JAGQVR010000285.1, from coordinate 2,966 downwards.
TGGATGTGGACAAGCACAGCCTGCAACATGTGCGCTACAAGAACGTCTGGAGCATCGGCGACGCGGCCGGACTGCCGACCTCGAAGACCGGCGCGGCGATCCGCAAACAGACACCGACCGTCGTGGCGAACATACTCGATGCGATGGCGGGTGAAAAGCCACATGTGGACTACAATGGATATACCTCCTGTCCGTTGGTGACGGGTTACGGTAAGCTGGTGCTCGCCGAGTTCGATTACAACAACGTTCCGCAGGAGACCTTCCCCATGGACCAGAGCAAGGAGCGCTGGAGCATGTATCAACTGAAGAAGCAGGTGCTGCCGCGGTTGTACTGGAACTTCATACTGCGGGGCCAGGCACAAGGCTGAACGAACACACCATGAACATCAGAACACTCATACTCTCTGCTGCGATCACCTGTTGTGGGATCGCCAGCGCACAACCCTTCGCCGGCCGTGTCCTCGCGCTGGAGGAGATCGCGCCAGCCGGCATGCCCGGCCTTCAATCATTCGCCTGGGGCACCCATGATGGCCAATGGCTCCTGATCGGCGGGAGGACCGACGGCCTGCATCGGCGGCAACCACCGGTGAGCTTCCTGGCCTCGGGCAACAACGTGAACGCCTATGTGGTGGACCCCGCGACCTGGCAGGTCTGGTCAGCCGCGCTGAGCGCGTTGCCGCAGAACATGCTCGAACAGCTGCAGAGCACGAACATGGAATTCGATCAGCAGGGGAGCACGTTGTACTGCATCGGTGGATATGGCTACTCCCCCACCAACGCGGACCACGTGACCTACTCCTTTCTCACGGCGATCGATCTGCCTGGAGCGATGGACGCGATCCGGAACGGAACCTCGATCATACCTTATTTCCGCCAGATCACGGATCCGCGTATGGCCGTCACCGGTGGCCAGTTGCGCAAGGTCGGTGACCATTTCAACCTCGTGGGTGGTCAGCGTTTCATGGGACGGTACAACCCGATGGGACCCGACTTCGGCCCCGGCTTCGTGCAGGAATACACGAATGCGATCCGTCGCTTCACGATCCTCGATGACGGCGTCGACCTCACGATCGATGACTACTGGACCCTGGTCGACACCGTGAACCTCCACCGGCGGGACTATAACCTGCTGCCGCAGATCTTCCCGAATGGTGAGGAAGGCCTTACAGCCTTCTCCGGCGTGTTCCGCTACGATGCGGACCTGCCCTGGTTGAACACCGTGGATATCCAGGGCACGAACGTGACCGTGAACAACTCATTTGAACAGCTGTTCAACCAGTACCACTCGGCGCACGCCTGTCTGTACGAAGGATCAACACAGACCATGCGCTCCATCTTCTTCGGGGGTATCGGAAGATACCAGCCCGCTGCAGGTGGTGGCGTGCAGGACGATACCAACGTACCCTTCGTGAACACGATCAGCCTGGTTGAACGCGACGGGGCCGGGCAGATGACGGAAAGCGCGATCGGACAGATGCCGGCATTGCTGGGTGCCAGCGCCGAATTCATCCCCTGGCCGGCCACCGAACAAACGAGTTCCGGTATCCTGCTTCAGGACGCGTTCGCCGGGGATACCGTGGTACTCGGCCACATCGTGGGCGGCATCGAAAGCTCCGCCGCGAACATCTTCTTCATCAATACGGGCACCCAGAGCTCGGCCACTAACAAGGTGTATCGGGTGCTGCTGGTGGACCCCACAACGGCGGTGAGCGAGGTCGACAGGAAGGAAGGAGCCTTGCGCGTCACTGCGAATGGACAAATGCTGAACATCGAGGCCACACTTCCGGGCAACAGCAAAGCGCTCGTGCGATTGCTCGACAGCACCGGACGCGTCGTCCGCCACATCGCAGCTGGCGTTGGCGCGGGGGAACATCGATGGACCGTGGACATGCGCGATCTGGCGCCGGGACCCTACCTCATCGAAGTACATGACGAGCACTTGCTGCTCACCCGGCGCGTTCTGCACTAACGGCGAGGGTGACCTTCGTCACCACCCGAGGGTGTGACGGTGCGTTCCTTTGCAGCCAATAGAACGATCCATGGAAAACACCATTCACATGCCCCGCATCGGTGACCAGGCTCCCGATTTCGAGGCGATAACAACGCAAGGACCGCTGAAGTTCAGCGAGTACATCAAGGGCAGCTGGGCCATCCTCTTCTCCCACCCCGCCGATTTCACACCGGTATGCACAACCGAACTGAGCGGCTTCGCACAGGAGAAGGAATGGTTCGCGAAGCACAACACCAAGCTCATCGGCGAGAGCATCGACAGCATCCACAGCCACGTCGCGTGGGTGCAGGCCGTCCGCGAGAAAACGGGCGTGTACATGGACTTCCCCATCATCGCCGACATCGACATGAAAGTGGCGAAGCTCTACGGCATGCTGCACGAGAACACCAGCAACACCGCAGCGGTGCGCGCCGTCTTCTTCATCGATCCGAAGGGCATCATCCGCCTCGTCATGTACTACCCGCTGAACGTGGGGCGGAACATGGACGAGATCAAGCGTGTGCTGGAGGCCATGCAGACGGCCGATGCCAACGGATGCGCCATGCCCTTGAACTGGAAGAAGGGAGCGAAGGTGATCGTGCCTCCGCCCAAGACCCTGAAGGACCTCGACGCGCGGTTGAATGAGAAGGGCATCGAGCTCATCGACTTCTACCTGGCGAAGAAGGAACTGGAGACCGCCTGAGCGGCCATCCCCGAACCATGGCGAAGGCTCCTGCGGGAGCCTTCGTTGCTTTCGGTGGTGATGATGGTCACACAAACCCGGAAAGCTGACGTACATCACAGAAAGGCGAAAACCATGCAGGGACCTTTGTCTCGATAACCGACCGTGACAGGTCCAGAATCCGAACAAGCCATGACCATCAAACAGATCTACACCGGGTGCATCGCCCATGCGGCGTACTACCTGGAAAGCAACGGTGAAGCGGCCATCTTCGATCCGCTGCGTGAGGTACAG
>JAGQVR010000284.1 GCA_020437875.1 Flavobacteriales bacterium | reverse complement strand
CCCGCACCACCACATCGGTGCAGACCCCTTTGCCGGGTGGCACATCGCCGTTGGGATAGGCCAGGGGGAAGTATGAGGGGTCGTATCGGACGTGCTGCAGGGTCAGCGTGAAGGCGGAGTCCGCGAGCGTGCGGTAAAAGCCGGACTGCCCGAAGATGAGAGCCGGGGTGAGGAGCAGGAAGGTCAGGAGCTGGGATCGTCCTGTCATCTACGCACTAGAACGTGTGCACAGACGGTCGCGCGAGGAACGAGCGTGCCGTTTGTGCGTTGTTGGCAGCCGTGTTTATTTCTTCCACCCGTCGTTTGGCCATCGAGATGAACAACGCGTAGCATTGAACATGGAAAGCTGGAAACTCCCCGCAGACTGGAAGAAGGCCCACTTGGGCAACATGCTACACGCTCTGGACCAGGGCGAGAAGCGGTTGGAGTACTCTTGTGCGGTAGCACAGCGCATCGGTCAAAGAGCCTTTGTCATTATCACCTTATTGATGCCTATGCTGTCCGTGTTGCTCTATCTGTTGGTGACACTGGCACAGGGCGGAAAGGTCAAGGATTTTCCACTCAGTATTGGCGCGCTCATGCTTTTCGTGGCTCCTGTGCTTGTTATGCTGGGATACGCAGTGTGGATAATGTTCCCACGAAGCCGCTTTGCAGAGGGGCGATTCCCGAGTGAAACTATGTCCGCTGATAGGCTGGTCCACGAGGAGTATGATCAGGACAAGTTGCGCAAGGCGATGGTGTCAGAAGAGCTTGAGTTTCTCGACCTGTCAATCAGAAAGAACGAGGCGCAGAATGCAACTCGACAGAAGCATCTGAAGCGATTAATTATCGCCCTCTGCTGCTGGTTCCTTGTGACCGTGGTATGCCTTACTGTTCTTGCGCTTGTTGCGGAATATCAGGGCTCGTGGTATCAGGGCTTTCAGAGGGCGGTGTTGCCGAAGGCCTATCAGGCTCCTGGGGCTTTTCTCTTGGGTTGTCCATGGTATCTGTGATTTTCAACATGGCTGCCAACTTGTGGCTAAACAACAGATCGTGTGTTAGCCCCGCTATCGCGTGGCTCGCCCAAGGCCTTCATCCTCAAGCGCTTGGGTGTGCCTGGAGCCAGCAAGGTCGTGTTATCCACCGGAGGCCTGCTGGCGCTCCGCAGATCGGTACAACGACCGCACGGAACTTCCTGCTGTTGTGCGGATCGCCACATGGAAGCAAGATAGTGAGGGAGTACGTGAAGTGGGGTGTAGGCGGCACATCGATCATTCACCGGAGAAGGTGCACCACCCCGGAACGCACCTTTCCGAACATGTCGTCAGTCGTGATCAGCGACCAGAAGTAGATCCCTTCCGGGCAAGGGTCCCATCCGTTGCGCCCGTCCCAGGCTGGGTCGGGGGCGGAGGTCTCGTACACGGTGTTCCCCCAACGGTCCTTGACGGAGAACAGATGCGAGGAAAGCCCGCAGGTGATCGAGAGCAGGTCGTTGACACCGTCCCCATTCGGGGTGAACACGTTCGGGATGGGTGTTTCGCATGGAACGCAACCGAGCGGGTACTCGGTGTGGTCAATGCCGATGTACTCCAAGTGTTCCAGGGTGGTCGGGAAGAAGTGAAGCAGGCCTGCCATCGAATTCACCGTAATGTGTGCGTCCGATAGGATGTTGATAGTGGCGGGTATCGGAACGATCTGGGCACCCCAACCCGTGGTCGCATACATCGATCCTTGGAATGTGCAAGCCAGCGGTGCGCCTTCCCAGGTAACATGGCCGGTAGGCACAAAGGGGTCTCCAAGCATTTTGACGCACACGAGTTGGTCATCGATCAGGTCGATCGCAACATATTCCACCGGCACCCCGGAGTTGTAGTTCTCCGAGTACCAGTACCCGCAGACATCAATGGCACATTGACCCAGAGCCTCGGTCGACGCTGTGGTGAGCGTGAGCATGGCCACCCATGCCATCCCCCGAACTACGCAGAGGTCCACCGACTAAAGGTAGTCGTTCCGAGGCCAGCCGGGCCGTTGGCGGCTCCGCACATACGATCCGGTATCCGCTCACGGAGCACAAGGCGGCCTTCTTCCCGTTCCGTTGAAGTGAATTGCCGGCCATGAATAGCTTTCGTCCAACATCCAACATCCAACCCCCAACAGTCAATCATGGAAAGGACCTCGGACCAACTCGACCACCGCATCGTCGGTGACGACATGCAATGCGTGGAGATCACCCTGGACCCCGGAGAGACCGTGATCGCCGAGGCCGGAACCCTGATGATGATGGACGCCGGCATCCGCATGCAGACCATCTTCGGCAGCGGTGATGGGAAGGAACAGAGCTTCATGGACAAGCTCTGGGGCGCGGGCAAGCGTGTGCTCACGGGCGAGAGCCTGTTCATGACCACCTACACCAACGATTCCCCCGAGCGGCGCACGGCCTGGTTCGCGGCGGCCTATCCGGGCAAGATCATGGCCTTGGACCTGCGCGAGTTCCGAGGCAAACTGGTGTGCCAGAAGGACAGCTTCCTGTGCGCGGCCAAGGGCGTGAGCATCGGCATCGAGTTCAGCAAGCGGCTCGGGCGCGGCCTGTTCGGTGGCGAGGGCTTCATCATGCAGAAGCTGGAGGGCGACGGCCAGGTGTACATCCATGCCGGCGGCACCACCGTGCAGAAGGAGCTGCTGCCCGGCGAGGTGCTGCGCGTGGACACCGGCTGCCTGGTGGCCATGACCGAGCAGGTGGACTACGACATCGAGTTCGTGGGCGGCATCCGCAACACGCTCTTCGGCGGCGAGGGCCTGTTCTTTGCCACGCTGAAAGGCCCCGGCCACGTCTGGATCCAGAGCCTGCCCTTCAGCCGGCTGGCGGACAACATCATCGCGGCGGCCCCCAAGATGGGCGGCAAGGGCAAGGAGGAAGGCAGTATCCTGGGCGGACTGGGACGGATGCTGGACGGGAACTGAGTTTCCAGTCGGCAGTTGGCAGTCGTCATTCTTGAGTCGGTAGTCTGAAGTCTTGAGTCCGGAGTCAGTGGTTTCGACTCGCGACTCAGGACTCAGGACTCCCGACTTCTCCGGCTTTTACCGCCGTCCAAGGTGTTCAGGAAGCCCTGCACCAACCACTGCACCACGCTGAAGGCCAGGGCCCACCAGAAGCCGTTCACGGTGAAGCCATCGATCAGCCGGTCGGCAAGCAGCACCATGGCCGCGTTGATGACCAGGATGAACAGCCCCAGGGTGACCAGCGTGACGGGCAGGGTGAGGAAGATGAGGATGGGCCGCACGATGCTGTTCAGCAGCCCCAGGACCGCGGCCACGAGCAGGGCGGTGATCAGCCCGTTGGTGGTGCCCATGTCGCCCAGGCTCACACCCGGCAGCAACAGGTCCGTGATGAGCACCGCGAGCGTGGCGATGATGAGCCGGACGAGGAGGTTCATGCGGTGAAGGTAGGTTGTGTGGGAACTGTGTGTTGCGCGGGGGAGGAAGGCAAGGGCTTGGCGAGATGCCGGGTCAAGCCCGGCAT
>JAGQVR010000283.1 GCA_020437875.1 Flavobacteriales bacterium | reverse complement strand
AAGTCCTCGTCGCGGGTGGTGCTGCCCTTGCTGCCCACACCGCCGCGGCCCTGCGTGCGGAACTCGGTGAGCGCCGTACGCTTGATGTAGCCCAGGTGGCTGATGGTGACCACCACCGCTTCGTCGGCGATGAGGTCCTCCATGCGCATGTCGCCGCGTGCCTCGATGATCTGCGTACGCCGCTTGTCGCCGTACTTCTCCTTCACCTCGAGGGTCTCATCCTTGATGATCTTCAGGCGCAGGCCCTCGTCCGCCAGCACCTCCTTCAGGTAGGCGATGGTCTTCATCAGCCCGGCGTGCTCCTCGCGGATCTTGTCGCGCTCCAGGCCGGTGAGGCGCTGCAAGCGCATGTCCAGGATGGCCTTCGCTTGGATCTCGCTCAGGGCGAACTGGCTCATCAGCCCGTCCTTGGCCTCCTCCGGGGTCTGACTGGCCCGGATCAAGGCGATCACGGCGTCCAGGTGGTCCAGGGCGATCAGCAGACCCTCAAGGATGTGGGCCCGTTCCTCGGCCTTGCGCAGGTCGTACTTCGTGCGGCGGATCACCACGTCCATGCGGTGATCCACGAAGTGATGGATCATGGCCTTGAGGCCCAGCAGCATAGGCCGGCCACCCACCAGGGCGATGTTGTTGACGCTGAAGCTGGTCTGGAGGGCACTGTACTTGTACAGTTGGTTCAGCACCACGCTGCCCATGGCCTCGCGCTTCACGTCGTACACCACACGGATGCCGTTGCGGTCGCTGTAGTCGTTCACATCGCTCACGCCCTCCACCCGCTTCTCATTCACCAATTCGGCCACGCCCTTCACGAGCTGCACGGCCTTGTTGGTCTGGTAGGGGATCTCGGTGCAGATGATGCTCTCACGGCCGGTCTTCTGGTCCTCTTCGATGTGGCAGGCGGCGCGCAGTACGATGCGGCCACGGCCGGTCTCATAGGCCTCGCGGATGCCCTGGGTGCCCAGGATGACGCCGCCGGTCGGGAAGTCGGGGCCCTTGATGTGCTGCATCAGGCCCTCGGTGGTGATCTCCTTGTCGTCGATATACGCACAGATGCCATCGCAGACCTCGCTGAGGTTGTGCGGCGGCATGTTGGTGGCCATGCCCACGGCGATGCCCGCGGCACCGTTCACCAGCAACTGCGGGATCTTGGTCGGCATCACGCTGGGTTCCTCCAATGTGTCGTCGAAGTTGGGGCGCATGTCCACCGTCTCCTTGTCCAGGTCGGCGAGCACCTCCTCGGCGATCTTCTTGAAACGCGCCTCGGTGTAACGCATGGCCGCCGGACTGTCGCCATCCAAACTGCCGAAGTTCCCTTGACCGTCCACCAGCGGGTAACGCAGGCTCCACTCCTGCGCCATCCGCACCATGGCGTCGTACACGCTGCCATCGCCGTGCGGGTGGTACTTCCCAAGCACCTCGCCCACGATACGGGCGCTCTTCTTGTACGGGCGGTTGCTGAGGACGCCGAGGTCCTGCATGCCGTAGAGCACGCGCCGGTGCACCGGCTTCAGCCCATCACGCACGTCCGGGAGTGCCCGGCTCACGATCACCGACATCGAATAATCGATGTAGGCGGTCTTCATTTCGCTCTCGATGTTGATCGGGATGATCTTCTCTCCTTCTGCCATGTCTGTCAGTTCGTCACGCTGGCCCGGTCCTTGCGAACAGGCCCCCGGAAAAGGGAGCCCGAAAGTACTTCGATCGCACAGGACAGGACCCCGGAATTATCCACAAACCGACACTTCCATGTGGATAATTGCGGTTCCTCGGAACAAGAGCGCCGTTGCCCCGTTGAATAGCTTGCCCCCAGCGGGCGGACGGCTAACTTAGCAGGGTAGCGAAGGAACCTACGGCCGCTGATCCGCAAGCAGAACCCAACACCGAATGGACGCCAAATTCTCACCCAGGGTCCGCGACGTCATCACCTTCTCGCGCGAGGAGGCGTTGCGGCTGGGCCACAACTACATCGGCATCGAACACATCCTCCTGGGCCTGATCCGCGAGGGTGAAGGGAATGCCATCCGCATCCTGCAACGGCTGGAGGTGGACATCGACGAATTGCGCAAGGTGATCGAAGGTTCCATGGAACCGGCCAGCGCCATGCGTCCGCCGGACAAGGACAAGATCACCCTGATCAAGCAGGCCGAGAAGATGCTGAAGATCACCTTCCTCGAGGCCAAGCTCTTCAAGAGCCCGCATATCGACACGGAGCACCTGCTGCTGAGCATGCTGAAGGACGAGGACAACCTCGCCACCCGCACGCTGCACAAGTTCCATGTGGATTACGAGAGCGTGAAGCACGAGGTTGATACGATCCTCGCCGACGGCAACGACTCCCGCGACACCTTCACCAGCAAGCCCAAGGCGCAAGGCCCCCAGAGCGCCGACGACGACGATGACGAGGGCGGCAGCTTCCAGGGCGGCGGCGGTGGTCAGCGCAAGCAGGGCGACAGCAAGAGCAAGACGCCCGTGCTGGACAACTTCGGCCGCGACCTGACCAAGTTGGCCGAGGACGGCAAGTTGGACCCCATCGTGGGCCGTGAGAAGGAGATCGAGCGCGTGAGCCAGATCCTCAGCCGCCGAAAGAAGAACAACCCGGTACTGATCGGTGAGCCGGGCGTGGGCAAGAGCGCCATCGCCGAGGGCCTCGCCTTGCGCATCATCCAGCGGAAGGTGAGCCGCGTGCTCTTCAACAAGCGCATCGTGGCTTTGGACATCGCCAGCCTTGTGGCCGGCACCAAGTACCGCGGTCAGTTCGAGGAACGCATGAAGGCGGTGATGAACGAGCTGGAGAACAGCCCGGACGTGATCCTCTTCATCGACGAGATCCATACCATCGTGGGTGCGGGCGGTGCCAGTGGTTCGCTCGACGCCAGCAACATGTTCAAGCCCGCCCTGGCGCGCGGCGAGATCCAATGCATCGGTGCCACCACCTTGGACGAATACCGCCAATACATCGAGAAGGACGGTGCCTTGGAGCGCCGCTTTCAGAAGGTGCTCGTGGAACCCACCAGTGTTGACGAGACCATCCAGATCCTCAATAACATCAAGGAGAAGTACGAAGATCACCACAACGTGAACTTCACCCCGGAGGCCGTGGAAGCCTGTGTGAAGCTCACGAACCGCTACATCACCGACCGCCACCTCCCGGACAAGGCCATCGACGCCCTGGACGAAGCGGGCAGCCGCGTGCATATCAGCAATATCGTGGTGCCGAAGGCCATCCTTGATGTGGAGCAGAAGATCGAGGACATCAAGGAGGAGAAGAACAAGGTGGTCCGCAGCCAGCGCTACGAGGAGGCCGCCAAGCTCCGCGACCGGGAGCGGCAGTTGCTCGAAGAACTCGACAAGGCCAAGAAGGCCTGGGAGGAAGAGAGCAAGAACAACCGCACCACGGTCACCGAGGAGAACGTGGCCGAAGTGGTGGCCATGATGAGCGGCATCCCCGTGACCCGCATCGCCGAGAAGGAGAGCGGCAAGCTCCGCCGGATGAAGGAGGAGA
>JAGQVR010000282.1 GCA_020437875.1 Flavobacteriales bacterium | reverse complement strand
GCAGCGGGCGACAGTTCGGATGGCCACTGGATCGCAGGGTCGTTGGTGAGCCCCTTGCGACGCAGGTGGAACTCCACCTGTGGGCGCGGTGCATCGAAGAGAATGAGCGTGTGGTCCGCATCGGCAGAGCGCAGTTCCGCCTCAGCAACACGCACCATGGCGGCGTAGGGCGAATCGGCGAAGACCAGGTGGTGTTGCCGTACCGTGAACAAGGTGGTCGCCGCCACGATCGCGATCAATGCGGCGGCACCAAGGCTGAGGCTTCGTCCGACATGGCGCTGGCCGGCGAACATCCAGACGAGCAGGTAGGGGAAGCTGAAGAGGAGCAGGCTGTACTGCAGGACGGGTGCCCGCCAGATGCTGTAGGTGTAGCCGATCACGAGCGGTGCCAGACCCCAGAACGGCAGCAACCAGACCGCCGGACCGTTCACCCGTTCCTTGCCGAAGGACCGTAGGAGGCCATGGACCAGCACCGCGCCAACGAGCACCATTAGCGGCAAGGAGAAGTGGAGGATCCACGCGAGGTAGTTGCCGATCCAATCGTGATCGGGTGGAGGAAGCCAGTTGCCGAGTCCGCCGTGGCCGAGCTGCTTGAAGAAGATGGGCCCGTTCGGCGCGTAGCACAGCAGCATGATGGCGCACGCGATGAGGTATGTCTTGCGTAGTGCCGGGCGCAGCAGTAGAAAGACCGATGCCACCATGATGCCGGCGAGCAGGAGCGCGAAATGATGGACGTAGCCACAGGCGACAGCGGCCACGACCGCCCAGGCGAGGTTCCTCCTTCGCTCGAAGGCCAGGTAGCGCGTCAGTTGGTCCGCCAGCACCGCCGTGGTGAAGAAGCCGATGGCATAGGGCCGCGCGATCTGCGCGTAGAGCACCGTGTACTGCAGGCAGGCCAGCAGCGCCGTGCTCACCAATGCCGTACCCACCGAGGTCCAGGCCAGGGCGAAGCGGTACAGCGGGAATAGCGCCAACACCGCCAGCAGGATGAAGGGGAACTTGACCGCCGCTTCCGAAGTGCCGAAGACCTTCGTCCATGCCCACTCGAAGACCTGCACCCCGGGTGGATGCGTGTCCAGCTCGATCACGCCTTTCCGCACCGTTCCGTCGAGCGTGGGGTAGATGCGCATCAAGGCGCTCAGCTCATCGTGTGTGAAGGGCAGTTGCGCCAGGTTCCAGAAGCGCAGCACGGCGGCCAGGACGAAGAATGCGAGGAAGCTCCAGCGCAGCCACGGTTCGCCCGGGAACCAGCCATCACCATAACGGGCGATATGGCGGCGCCAGTCCATGGTCAGTCCAGCCGGTCCAGGTCGCGTTGCACGTCCTTCGCCTTCAGGCTCTCACGCTTGTCGAAGGACTTCTTCCCCTTGGCCAGCGCGATCTCCAGCTTCGCGAAGCCCTTGTCGTTGATGAAGAGCCGCACGGGGATGATGGTGATGCCCGCGTCGCGCAGCTTGCGGCGCAGCTTGTCCAGCTCCTTCTGGTGCAGCAGCAACTTGCGGTCGCGCTTGGGCTCGTGCACGTAGTGCGGGTTCGTGCCCCAGGGTGCGATCTGCATGCCGCGCACCAGCAGGTCGTTGCCGGCGAAGGTGCAGAAGGCCTCGTTGATGCTTGCGCCGTGGTTGCGGATGCTCTTGATCTCGGAGCCCATCAGCACCATGCCGCATTCGTAGGTGTCGATCAGGTGGTACTCATACCCCGCCTTGCGGTTCTTCACTTCGATGGGCGCCGACATGGGAGCGCGAAGCTACGGGGTGATGCCGTGGCTCAGCCCAGCGCCACGTCCAGGACCATCATCACGATGAATCCGCCGATGAAGCCCAGGGTGGCGATGTCGGTGTACTTGTCCTGCTGGGTCTCCGGGATCACCTCCTCCACCACCACGTAGATCATGGCCCCGGCGGCGAAGGCGAGCGCGTAGGGGAGGAAGCTCTGCATATGGATCACCGCCACCGCACCGATCACCCCGGCGATGGGTTCCACGATGGCGCTGAGCTGGCCGTACCAGAAGCTACGCGTACGGCTCAATCCCTGGCGGCGCAAGGGCATGCTGACAGCGAAACCCTCCGGGAAATTCTGCAACCCGATGCCGATGGCCAGTGCAACCGCACCGCCGATGCTTGCTTCGGGCATCCCGGCCGCCACACCGCCGAAGAGCACACCCACGGCCAATCCCTCAGGGATATTGTGCAATGTGATGGCGAGGACCAACAAGGTGGTCTTATGCCATTTGGTCTCGATGCCTTCAGACCTTGATCTGTCGAAGTTCAGGTGGAGGTGTGGCAGCAGCTTGTCCATGCCGAACAGGAAAAGCGCCCCGACGGCGAATCCCACGGCTGGCGCGAGCCAAGGCAGGTTCCCCATGCGTTCGCTCATCTCGATGCTCGGTGCGAGCAGGCTCCAGAAACTAGCCGCCACCATCACGCCCCCTGTGAACCCGAGCATGCCATCGAGCCATTTCCGTGAGGCATGGCCGAAGAAGAAGACGAGGCTGGCCCCCGCCGCGGTGACCAGCCAGGTGAAGGTGGTGGCGAGGAAGGCGCCCAGGATCGGATCGATCGACCCAAAGAAGTCAAGTACCTCGTTCATGGATCAGATGGTCTCCACCTGCAGGTGGTGGCAAACGTCCTGGCTCAGGCTGAACGCCGCGCCGTTCTTAGGCTTGATGTCGAGGCTGCCGTCGAAGGCATGCACCTCGAGGACCGTGAGCTGCGAGCCGATCCGCAGCCCCTTGGAATCGAGCAGGCGCAGCAGGCCATCGGTGGTCTCGCTTACGGCCGCGATGCGTACGTGCGCACCGTTGCCGCATTCGGAAAGCCGCTCGGTCTTCCTGGTCCGGATGCGGCCCTGCCTGTCGGGGATCGGGTCGCCATGCGGGTCGAAGCCCGGATTGCCGAGGTGATCGTCCAGCCGGTCGATGAGCTTGGTGCTGGCCACATGTTCCAGCTGTTCGGCCACCTCATGCACCTCGTCCCAGCCGAAGCCGAGCTGCTGCACCAGGAAGGTCTCCCATAACCGATGTCGCCGAACGAGCTGCAGTGCGTGGCCCCGACCTTTCGCCGTGAGCTTCACACCATGGTAGGGCTGGTGCTTCAGCAGGCCTTTCTCCGCCATTTTCTTCAGCATGTCCGTCACGCTGCTCGCCTTGGTGCTGAGCCGTTGGGCGATATCCTTGGTCTGGGCGTTGTCCCCTTCCTGTAACAAGGAATAGACGGCCTTCAGGTGATCCTCTTCGCTGCGCGTGAGCATGGAATGATGAGGCGAAAGTACGAACAATAATTAGGCAAGTCTAAATTATGCGGTGCTCAACGATCACCCGGCCTGACCGGTCGGAACAACCTGCGGATGGCGACTACCTTTGCGCACCGATGTACGGGCTGCTGCGTCCATTGCTCTTCCTGCTCTCCCCCGAGCGGGCGCACACCCTCACCTTCCGTTTGCTGGAACTGCCGGGTGCCACCTGGTTGAGTGGTGGTGCGCCACCACCGGCCGGGGCGGCTGTTGATGTGATGGGCCTGCACTTTCCGGG
>JAGQVR010000281.1 GCA_020437875.1 Flavobacteriales bacterium | reverse complement strand
GCCACCGGCTCCACCACCTCGGTCGGTGCGCTGTCCAGTTCAAGCGCCACCGCGCTCTCATCCTCCTTCACCGCCTCTTCCGCATCTTCGGTCACTGCGAGGCTGTCACCGCGAGGCTCTGCGACGCGGTCCGAAGCAGTCTCTTCCTCTTCAACCTCGTCCTGCCCATCAATGGTCATCGCGAGGTCCTCCGACGCGGACTCTTCCATCCTCCCTTTCGCGCGCATCCGCACGCCCGCCGACGGCACTGCAACAGCTGCCGCTTCGGCCACATCCTCCGCCTCTTCGATCGCTTTCGGTGCAGGCTTCAAGCGGTCGAAGGCATCGCCCAACCACGCGAAGCTGGTGTTGAACGTGAAGGTGATGAAGGCGCCCAACGCGAACACGATCAATGCGCCGGTGCCGAAGTTGCCGATCAGGCTGGTCAGGTGCTTCGTGATCGCGAAGCCCACGCCGCCGCCCAGGAACACGTACTCACCGCGGAACAGGAAGCCCAGCACGGTGGGGAACCAGAGCATCGCCATGGCGGTCCAGCCCAAGGTGCGCCGCACGGGCAGCAGCCACTTGCCCAGCAGGATGCGCACGCCGGCCAGGAAGCTCCAGAGCACCAGGCCGAAGGCCGCCACCCCGAACCATTTGTAGATGAATTGGTTCGCCGTGAGCGCACCCACCTTACCCAGCCAGTTCTCCGCCCGCACTTCCGGACTGAAGATCTCGCTCCAGCTGCGGCCGATCAGGTCCTGGTCGATCCGCCAGGTGAACAGGAACGAGGTGAAGGCGACGAGCAGATAGGCGCTGGCGAGCACCAGGAAGAGGCCGCCCACCTTGTGCGTGCGTTCGTTGGCCAGAAAGGCCTTGAAGCGCGCCCAACGTCCATCACCGGCAGGCGCCTCTTTGCGCTTGCGCTTGGTTGTGGGGGCGGTCTCCTTGTCCTCGCGGACGGTATTGCGTTTCGTATTGGCCAAGGCGTTAAGGCTTTAGCGCGACACGATCCCTGCACAGATGCAGCTACGCGCGCGACCCGGTCAAAACTACCGGGGTGCCTTAGGGCAACGGCCCAAGGGCCTTGGCTATTATGAACAGGTCGGGGTGGAAGGGCCGGAAATGCGAGGAGCAGGGGCGAGACTTGGTCTTTGCCCCTGCTCCTGCACCAACTCCTTGATCCTTACATGGAGAAAGTCCCCAGCACCTCGGCCAGCTCATGGTGCAGCACTTCCGGCTTCACCTGGTCGAAGTCCTCTTTCACTTGGAACTTGGCCGGATCCACCTCGCCAGGCTTCACGCTGATGGCATCGAGGCGCATGCGCATGCCATATTGCACGAGGTCATAGCGCAGCAGTACACCCGGGATCTCCGCGAAAGGGCTGGCCCAGTTCGGGTTCTTCAGTTGGATCCGGTCCGTGTACCACAGGTCGGTCTCCGGATGGTCGATGCGGTCGAAGATGGCCACGGCACGCTTGCACGGGTATCCGGCGATGGTGTCGCGGTCCTCCGTGAAGATGATCGTGGGCTTGCCGAGCTCCTTGTTGAACAGACCGAGATCACGGGGCTGCATGTGCGCCACCATCTTCTTGCTCATCATGCTCAGGTGGTAGTCCATGTCCTCCTTCTTCCCGTCGATCACCATCGTGGTGCGGAAGATGCCCATGCCGGCGCTCAGCTCGGCCACCTGCTTGTCATCGCTGAAGCTGAGGGTGGTGCGCTCCGGAAGCATGCCGGCCATGATCCCGTTCGGATCGTAATCCGGGAAGCTCAGGGCGTACTCGATCACCCCTTCGCCCAGCCGGCGATCGAGCAGATCGGAGGAACAACCATGGAGCAAGGGGGCGGCCAGAATGGCAAGAAGGAAGGGTCGTTTGTTCATCACGCGGTGGCGGATAAGGTCTTGAAGGTGCCGGTGATACGCAGGTCAGGGCACTTGTGTTCCATGTCCGATGCCAGGTCGCAGGATGGGAGCTCGGCGGATCCTTCCCCAGTCATGCTGCCCGTATTCCATTGAAAGAGAGTGTTTTGACGTGCTCGATGAGCTTGCTCCTTCGCCCGGATTACCTTCGCTGAGCCTGTTTCAGGCATCTGCATGGAATTACGATTGATCGAAGCCGCCTCGGAGATCGGGGCCGGCATGAGGGGGGCGAGCATGGGTATGGCCGCCCTGCGTGTGGCCGCTTGGAAGAACGGAAGTGAGCTCTTCGGCCATGCCGAGGAGAGCATCCTCCGCGACGAGAACGATGTGCTCTATGAGGACGACATCTCGCCGAACGCCCACCACATCGATGGCCTCATCCGCTTTGAGAGTGACCTGGCCTATGAGGTGTATAAGTACCTCAGAAATAATGTCTTTCCGATCGTTGTTGGAGGTGATCATTCAATAGCTATCGGCTCGGTTTCCGGCACCAAGATGGCCTTCCCGAACGACCGGCTCGGGGTGGTCTGGATCGATGCCCACGCCGACCTGCACAGCCCCTGGACCACCCCCAGTGGCAACGTCCACGGCATGCCCCTCGCCCTGCTCATGCACATCGAGAAGAAGGGGCGCAAGAAGCCGAGCGTATACACCATGGACACCTGGGACCAGCTCCGGAAGATCGGGGTGAACGGTCCCAAGCTCCTGCCCAGCGATCTGGTCTTCATCGCCCTGCGCGATTACGAACCGGAGGAGGAGGCCATCATCAAGGAGCATGGTATCAAGGTGATCACCGTGGCCGACCTGCGGAAGAAGGGCGCCAAGGCCGTTGTGGGTGAGACCCTGGCCCACCTCAGCCTCTGCGGTCGCATCCACGTGAGCTTCGATGTGGACAGCCTCGACCCCTCGATCTCCGTGGGTACCGGCACTCCTGTTCCGAACGGCCTTGACCTGGATGAGGCACGCGACCTGCTCAGCGGCTTCTGCGCCGACCCGAAGACCGCCACCTTGGATGTGGTCGAGATCAACCCGGCCTTGGACACGAACAACGCCATGGCCGAAGCCACCCTGAGCGTGCTGGAGCCCTTGTTCCCGATCCTGAGAGGGCGTTGAGGCTCCTAGGCATGGGCGTCTACAGAAACAGCTAGTGATCCCGCCAGGCATTTCATGTCCACAACCTGTCCCGCAATAGAGTGAAGGTCACAACCTGTCCCGCCTCAGCGGGATGAGCACATGATCACTCAGGCTGCTTCCTCCGTCATCCTCATCCGCCCGACCGGCTTCGGCTACGATCCGGAGACGGCCGCCAGCAACACCTTCCAGCAGCGCATCACCGATCCGGAGGTGAAGCGCAGGGCGGCCGAGGAGTTCGACGAACTGCTGGAAGCGCTTCGCACTTGTGGCATCGGCTTCACCGTGCTCGATCCCTTCTATCCACAGGCGCCGAACGGGGTCTTCCCGAACAACTGGTTCAGCACGCATGGTGATGGTACGGTCGTGCTCTATCCCATGCTTACGGCCAGCCGTCGCGCCGAACGCGACCCGGACCTGGAGCAGCTTCTCAAGGCCGAAGGCTTCAAGACCCGCCAGACCCTGGACTTCAGTGGATGGGAACACAGGGGGCTCATCCTCGAAGG
>JAGQVR010000280.1 GCA_020437875.1 Flavobacteriales bacterium | reverse complement strand
AACGTGAGCATGATGGAGGCGCGTGCGCTCTGCGAAGAGATCACGGGCAACCGGATGGATATGAAATACAGCGACCAGGCCCGCATCGGCGACCATATCTGGTATGTGAGCGATGTCCGGAAGTTCCAGGAACACTACCCGGAATGGACCTACCGCTATGGGTTGAAGGAGACGCTCGTGCAGATCTTCGAGGAGATGACCAAACGCATGCATTGATGGACCTGGACAGGATCTACGCTTATCGCTTCAAGGATGTGGATCATGCCAAGCGCGGCATGGTCTGGTCCGAGCTGGCCGCCTTCCTGCATCGCGAGATGGGCAGGCCCGAACGCATCCTCGATCCCGCCGCGGGCCTCTGCGAGTTCATCAACCTGGTGCCGAGCGCGGAACGCTGGGCCGTGGACATGAACGAACCCTTCATCCGCCAGCATGCCGGCAAGGATGTGCACGTGGTGATCGGGGATACGCTGAAGGTGGATCTTCCTGCGGACCATTTCGACGGCATCTTCGTGAGCAACTTCCTCGAACACCTGCACAGCCAGGAGGAGGTGGCCGACTTTCTGGGAAAGATGTACGGCCACCTGCGCAAGGGCGGCCGCATCGCCGTGATGGGTCCGAACTTCAAGTACGTCTACAAGCAGTACTTCGACTTCGCGGACCACACCGTGATCCTGAGCGAGCTGGGTCTTGCCGAACACTTGTACGGGGCGGGCTTCGAGGTCGAGCGGATCCATCCGCGTTTCCTTCCGCTCAGCTTCCGTGGTGGCCTCCCGATCAACCGCATGCTTGTCAGGGCCTACCTCGGCATGCCCTGGGCCTGGCGCTTCTTTGGCAAGCAGTTCCTCCTCATCGGCCGGAAGTGAAGCTCAGCGTCGTCATACCCGCGCATAACGAAGAGGGCAGCGTGGACCAGACGGTGCGCGAGCTGATCGAGGTGTTGCGGAACGCACGGATCGAGCACGAGGTGGTGGTCGTTGACGATCACAGCCGGGATGGTACGGGCCGCGTACTGACCGAACTGGCGCGGTCCTTTCCGGAACTGCGCGTGCTGGAGAACAGCGGTCCAGGCGGCTTCGGGCATGCCGTACGGTTCGGCCTTGAACGGTATGAAGGGGATTGTGTGGCCGTGATGATGGCAGACCTCAGCGATTCACCGGCCGACCTCGTCCGCTTCTACCAGAAGATGCAGGAGGGCTACGATTGTGTGTTCGGTTCGCGGTGGATCCGCGGTGGCAGGGTCGTGGACTATCCACCTATGAAACGGTGGATCAACCGGCTCGCGAACACCCTGGTCCGGCTCCTCTTCAGATTCCGATACAATGACTGTACGAACGCCTTCAAGCTCTACAGCCGGTCCGCCATGGATGGCTTGAAGCCCTTCCTTTCCCCCCACTTCAATCTCACCCTTGAGCTGCCGCTCAAAGCCATCGTGCGCGGCTATTCCTACGCTGTGCTGCCCAACAGCTGGCACAACCGGAAGAGCGGTGAGAGCAAGTTGAAGATCAAGGAGATGGGGAGCCGCTATTTCTTCATCATGCTCTATTGCCTGATCGAGAAGTATTTTTCTCGGGGTGATTTCAAGAAGAGCGAGGGATGAAGAGCCTTGACACGACTTCCGGACCGGACCTGTCCTCATGGCCGCGGGGCGCGCAAGCCTTCATGGCTCTGCTGTTACTGACAATTGCTTTCTGGCACACGGATCATGCCTTCTTCTGGCGGGATGACTGGAACTTCCTTTCCGGCATGCGCAGCTTCAGCACCGGATACCTTTTCAGCGATCACTTCGGTCACGTGATGCCACTGACCAAGTTGTTCTATTACCTCGAACTCGTTCTATTCGGTCCCGATGCGGACTCCTTCGCACTGGTGAACCTGCTTGTGATGGCGGTCACGGCCTACATGGTCCTTTTGATCCTTCTTCGCCTTACAACATCGACCGCCGCCTGGTCTACGACGATCATCCTCGCCGTGCACCCCCTGCTGTTCAATCATGTAGGATGGACCTTTGAGCAGTGCATCTCCTGGCACCTCCTGTTCCAGGTGCTCGCGGTCGGTGCTTTCCTCGGGTGGACGAATAGCGGGACATCACGAGACCTGGGGCTCACGATCCTCTTCACTTTGCTGCAGAACTATTCGTTCGGGAACGGGATCTTCCTACCCGCCTTCTTTGCGGTAGCCGCGTTCTTTTGGAAGGAACGGACGAAGGTGCGCACCCAGGGTGCCGGCGCCTTCCTGTTGCTATTCGTCCTCTTCCTACTTGTGCAGTTGCGCTTCGGTGGTGATCGCGCGTCGGGCCCCTCCTCAGCGAACGACTTTCTAGGCATCCTCACGGGCGGCATCCACCTTCTTGGCATCGACACCGCACGTTGGTTCTTCGTGATGGACCATGTGCTTGGGCGTACCCTGCCCATCCTTGGGACACTGCTCTTCCTCGCCCTTGTCGTGATCGCCTTGCTCCGGAAGGATCGTGATCGTGGCCTGGCGCTTTTCCATACGGGCTGGTTCCTCGTGAGCTTTTGTTCGGTACCGCTTGTACGCCGGGCCAGCCTGATGGACCTGCCGATACCGCACTACTATTCCATCCTCTGCATGATACCGCTCGGCTTCATCGTGGAGCATGCCCTCGGTGGTCGCTCGTGGTGGAGCATTGTTCCGCGGAAGCTGATGCTGACCGGCGTGGCCGGGCTGTTGGTCGTCGTCTTCCTTCTCGACCGGCAGCTCATGGCCATGGTCTCCTTCCGCAGCTTCCGGAACGAACAGGCCATGATGCGCAGCCTGCAGGACAGCACGCCGTACAAGGGCTTCGATGAACCCTACTTCCGTGCGGAGATGGACAAGGTGGAGGATCCGCTGGGGGTGTACCGGTATTGGCGTGAGCGTGATCGCTTCCGGCTTCCCATCGGTTACGCCAATGATCCGTCGAACTGGACGCGCACGACACCGCTCTCCGAGGAATAGTGCGGTTACGACTTGAAGTGGCCGACCTCGATGGTCGCGTCACACAGTTCGTGCTCTTGAACGAGGTGGTTGCTGGCCACCACCAAGGTCCGCTGACCAACGTGTTCGCTCACCAGTGAGCGATACCAGCTGATCGCCTGCGCGTCCAGGTTGCTCGTCGGTTCGTCCAGGAGGAGAAGGGGCGCATCGCTCAGGATCGCCAGCGCCAGCTTCAGCCGCTGTTTCATACCACTGCTGAAGTGCAGGACCTGCTTGTGCATGGCGGCTTCCAGGTAGGCGATACGCGCCACGTCAGCCGGTGAGATGCCGGGCTTGAATGGCTTGAACGCCGCATGGAAGGTGATCGCCTGGTACAGGCTCAGGTCCTCGTAAAGGCCGAGGTAGGGTGCTGCGATGGCGACATGCCGGTACACCTCCTCCTGGGGCAGGACGCGATCCCGGAGTTGATGCTGGATGGCGCCTTCCGTAGGGATGATGGCCCCGCCGATCACCTGCAGCAAGGTGCTCTTGCCGCTGCCGTTCGGTCCGAGGATGGCCGTTCTACTTCCGGTCGCCAACGTGCGGTCAACACCGCGGAACACCACTTCGCGACC
>JAGQVR010000279.1 GCA_020437875.1 Flavobacteriales bacterium | reverse complement strand
CGCGGTCAGGTCCTGGCCGCTGTCATAGTCCGCGAACCGCGCCACCGTGAACTCCTTGTTCTTCTTCGGCTCCAAGGTGTTCACGTAGGTGATGCGTACGGTCATCGTCAACCGGTTGAGCGCGGCCGTTTCGTTCGCCTGGATATTGACCGGCTGCACGTCATACCCGATCAAGGCCCCGCTGTATTGCACGTCGCCCTCCTCCTGCTTCAGCTTCAAGGGCGTCTGGGCCAGCAGCAGGTCACGCACGCTCTCAGTGAGCACCTGCGCGCTCAGCGGGGTGGCCAGTGGCGCCCGGGCTTCGATCAATTCAACGCTCATCGTGCGTGCATCACCCACATCCCCACCGGTGAAGGAGTAGTTCACACGGCAGGCGCCCAGCAGGAGTAGCAGGACCATGGTAACGGACAATGAATGCCCGGCAGGTACTGCCAACTGCGCATTGCCATCTGCCGACTGCCTGCTGAACCTCCTCACGGTATGTCGTACTCCTTGATCTTCCTGTACAGGGTCCGCTCACTGATCCCCAGCTCGGCCGCCGCGTTCTTCCGCTTGTTGCGGTGCTTGGCCAGCGCCTTCTTGATCATCTCCTTCTCCTTCTCCTCAAGGCTCAGGCTCTCCTCCACCTCGGTGTGCTCCACGTCCTCATCCTCCACCTGGCGCGGAGGCATGATGCTCACGGTCCCGGGAGCAGGCATCCCGGCGGGCATGTATAACGGCTCTTCCCGATATGCAGGTGGCATTGATGAGGGCAACGGCTGCCCACCCGTGATCGCCTTCACCTGCTCCTTCAATGCGTTCAGGTCGCTCTTCATGTCGAAGAGGAACTTGAAGATCAGTTCCCTTTCGTTGATGCCATCCACCGAAGCACCCACACCACCATTGCCGGTGGGTACGAGCGCCGTGCTCTGGTCGGGCAGGTATTGCCTCAGCGTCTTCGCATCCACTTCGCGTGTCTGCTCGATCACGCTCATCTGTTCCACGATGTTGCGCAATTGGCGCACGTTCCCGGGCCAGCGGTAGGCGATGAGCAATTGCAGCGCGTCATCCTTCAGCACCAGTGGTGGTGCCTTGTACTTGGTGGCGGCTTCCTGCGCGAAGAAGCGGAAGAGCAGGTGGATGTCCTCCTTGCGGTCCCGCAACGGCGGCACCTGTATGGGAACCGTGTTCAGTCGGTAGTACAGGTCCTCGCGGAAGGTGCCGCGGGTCACGGCCTGCATCATGTTCACGTTGGTCGCGGCCACCACACGCACATTGGTCTTCTGCGCCTTGCTGCTGCCCACCCGGATGAACTCGCCGGTCTCCAGCACGCGTAACAGGCGGACCTGTGTGGTCAGGGGAAGTTCGCCCACCTCGTCCAGGAAGATCGTCCCGCCATTGGCCACCTCGAAGTAGCCCTTCCGTGCCTCATGCGCGCCGGTGAATGAGCCTTTCTCGTGACCGAAGAGCTCGCTGTCGATGGTGCCCTCCGGTATGGCGCCACAGTTCACCGCGATGTACGGCCCATGCTTGCGCGCGCTGTACGCATGGATGATCTGCGGCATGACCTCCTTGCCGCTTCCGCTCTCGCCCTGGATCAGCACGCTCAGGTCGGTGGGAGCCACCTGGGCGGCGATCTCGATCGCACGGTCCAATGCCGGCGAGGTGCCGATGATGCCGAAGCGCTGTTTGATGGGTTGAACGTTCATGCGGTCATCACTTCAGTGGTCACGATGGATCGGATGCTGCCTTTCAGGCTTCCGGGCGTGGCGCTCTCGATATGCGCCTTCACGAAGGTGCCCGGAACGAGTTCCATCCCCTCGTGAACGCGCGGCAGGATCACCACGCTGTTCTGCGAGTTACGACCGTACACATGGTCGACGCTGCGCTTGCTCACGCCTTCCACGAGCACTTCATGCACCTGGCCCACATAGCCCAGCATGCGCTCCGCGCTCGCGGCCTTCTGCGTTTCGATCACTTCCGCAAGGCGACGGCCCTTCACCACTTCCGGCACATCATCCGGGTATTTGCGCGCCGCCAGGGTCTTCGGCCGTTCGCTGTACTTGAACATGAAGGCCATGTCGTACTTCACCTCGCGGATCAGTTCCAAGGTGGCCTGGTGGTCCTCCTCGGTCTCGCCACAGAAGCCCGCGATGATGTCCGTGCTGATGGCGCAATCGGGCATGTGTCGGCGGATGCTCGCCATCCGCTCCATGTACCACGCACGGTCGTAGCCGCGGTTCATACGCGCTAGCACCTCGCTGCTGCCGCTCTGCACAGGCAGGTGGATGTACTTGCAGATGTTGTCGTACCGCGCCATCACCGCCAGCACCTTGTCGGTCATGTCCTTCGGGTGGCTCGTGCTGTAGCGGATCCGTAGTGTGGGACAGGCCAGTGCCACCATCTCCAGCAGGTCGGCGAAATCGGTGAGCGGCAGTTGTTGCGCAGGCTCGAGTGACAACTGCCCACTGCCAACTGCCGACTGCGTTCGGGCCTCGCGCGGGGACCACTTGTAACTATCCACGTTCTGCCCCAGCAGTGTCACTTCCTTGTAGCCGTCCCGCACCAGTTGCTCGCATTCGCGCACGATGCTCAATGCATCCCGACTGCGCTCCCGGCCACGCGTGAACGGCACCACACAGAAGGCGCACATGTTGTCGCAACCGCGCATGATCGTCACGAAGGCGGTGACTCCGTTCGTGTCCAGGCGCACCGGCTCGATCTCACCATAGGTCTCCTCCCGGCTCAGCAGCACGTTCACCGCCTTCTGACCCGTACCGACCTTTTCCAACAGGTCCGGGAGCGTGCGGTAGGCATCGGGGCCCACCACAAGGTCCACCACCTTCTTCTTCTCCAGCAGGTCCTCGCGCATCCGTTCGGCCATGCAACCGAGCACACCCACCTTCAGTCCCTTGTTCCGGGCCTTCAGGTTGTTCATCTCGTTGATCCGCTGCATCACGGTGTACTCAGCCTTTTCACGGATGCTGCATGTGTTCAGCAGCACCAGGTCGGCCTCCTCAGCGCTTTTCACCGGGGTGTAGCCATCCTTGGCCAGGATGCTCGCCACGACCTCGCTGTCGCTCACGTTCATCTGACAGCCGTAGCTCTCGATGTAGACCTTCTTCTGCACGCCTTTGGGATGGGGCGCAAAGGTACCCGATCCCAGTGGAAGCTGACAAGGTGGCAGGGTGTCGATGGTCGCCCACACGGACAGGCGGTCCACTCACAGGTCGGTCCTCCGAAATGGTCAACGCCCCGGCAGGTACTCCAAACTCACACTATTGATGCAATAGCGCAGGCCGGTCGGCTTCGGCCCATCCTCGAACACATGGCCGAGGTGCGCCCCACAGCGTCCACAGGTGGTCTCGGTACGCACCATCCCGAAGGTCCGGTCCTCGTGGTATATGATCGCGTCCTTTCGTTCCGGCTGGAAGAAGCTCGGCCAGCCGCAGCTGCTCGCGAACTTGCTGTCCGCCTGGAAGAGCACGTTGCCGCACACCGCGCAGGCGTAGGTGCCGATGCCCTCGAAGTCCCAGTACTTGCCGGTGAAGGCCCGCTCCGTTCCCTTTTCGAAGGCGATGTGGTACAGGT